>JAAWGY010000270.1 GCA_022795575.1 Angelakisella sp.
GGAGCGTTATGGCCCGCTCCCTCCTTCCGGTTGGCCTGATAAGGTGCCTCCGGCGGATCTGATTCCCTGCGGGGGGATGCCCTCCCTTCGGTCGGGTGGAGCCTCCGGCGGATCTGATTCCCTGCGGGGGGTTCCCTCCCTTCGGTCGGGTGGAGCCTCCGGCGGATCTGATTCCCTGCGGGGGGATGCCCTCCCTTCGGTCGGGTGGAGCCTCCGGCGGATCTGATTCCCTGCGGGGGGTGCCCTCCCTTTGGTCGGGTGGGGCCTCCGGCGGATCTGATTCCCTGCGGGGGGAAGGGGCGGGTAGGATTGCTGGTTTGTGGCTATGTTTGGTTGTGGGGGCGGGCGCATTTTGGGCAGACGGCTAAGGGGCTATCCCCAAAGGACAGACCTGCCTGCCCGAAGGGGCCGCGCTGAAGATACACCCTTGGGCCCCTGGCGCGGCTGTATCGCTACAGCGCCACCCTCCACGCCGCCGGCACGGCGCTTGGCATAAAACAGTTTTGGGGACAGGACAAGCGCAGTAAGGGAAAGAACACCTTTACAACACGAAACAAACATAAAAAACGCGCCTTGATGGAATTGTCCACGCACCCATCGTCCAAATGGGCGGTATGGTGATAAAATCAGGAAAAAAGACCAAAAATTTTTTTAAGAAATCCTGTATTCTGTCGCCAAGATAAATTGAGCTTTTCTTCAGAGTATGGTACAATAGTTGGGATGGAGTATGGGGAAGTATTCGGTAGCTGCCGAAGTGCTTCCCGTTGGGGCCTGTTTGGGGGCCGGGGAGTCCCCGGGGAACAGGTCCGGTACCCCTGCTTTTCCCGTTTCATCCGGCTGCCCCGGCGGGAACCAAAACGGCCCCGCTGTGGTACAATAGATTGGCAGGCAGTAAAACGACCTGCCGGCAGCACATATATTAACAGAAGGAGGTGAAGGAAGAAGATGGATCAGATTGCAAATGTTGCCGTGCAGCAAGGCGCAGCAGCCCCCCAAACCACCCTCCGCGGGATGCTGGGGATGGCCCAGGGCGGGCAGATGGGCGGCGACGGCTTCGCGGCCATCTTCCAGCAGCTGATGGGAGGTGACATGGAAGCCGGCGATTTGGCGGCAATGCTGATGCAGATGACCGGCCGGCTCCAGAAGGACGCCGAGGAGCTGGGGGCCGAGATGGCCGCCGAAATGGTAAACTCGATGCCCTTTTTAAGCCCCAACGTCATTGCGTCGCTGGTACAGATGAGCTGGTCCGGGGACCAGGCAAAGCTGGAGGCGCTGGCCGACAGTATGCAGAACCCCGACGGAATGTCCAAGCTCCCCGCCTACCTGCTCCAGCGGGAGGGGGTTCTTCCCGAAGGGGAGGAGAACGGCGAGGCGCAGCCCATCAGCCAGGAGAACAAGGACTTTTTGGATGCCCTTACCGGGGCGTGGGCCAGCAGGGCGGAGGCCCGGAGCAAGCCCATCACCACCGAGGTGGACCAAAGCGCCATCCGCGCGGCAAAGGAGCTGCTCTCCAGGAACAGCAGAGGCGGCAAGACCGAGGCGGACACCGAGACACTGGACGTGGAAAGCCTACAGGCGGACGTCAACGCCCGGCGGTTTATGCCCGCCGTCAGCAGCGCGGCCCAGGAGCCCCTGCCCCAGGTGCCTACCGGGGAGGAGCTGGCCCAGCAGGTGAAGACCGGCATTCTGGAAAACGCCGCCAAGGGCAAAAACGAGTTTGTGGTGCGGCTGAAACCGGAGGGCATTGGCGAAATTGTGGTGAAGCTTGCGGAGGACAAGGAGAAAATCTCCCTCAGCATCATCACCAGCAGCCCCCAAACGGCGCGGCTGATCAGCAACGAGGTGGCGGCGCTGCAAAACGCCCTAAAGCCACTTCACGCCGAGGTGCAGGAGATTACCACCGTGGCCGGCAGCGAGCAGGCCGCCCAGTACTCCGCCCAGGGCCAGATGACCGACCAGGGGCGCCAGTCCCACCGGCAGGATACCCCCCAGGGCCACCGCCACGGCGTCGCCGCAGTCTCGATGGAGGATAGCTTCGAGGACGCGGTGGAGGCCGGAAACGTCATCGGGGATGACGGGCTGGATACCTATATCTAAGGTTATCCCCGGCAGAGAACAAAATCCACAGAGAAGGGAGGATACAGAAATGGCAGTCAATGGAATTGGCGGGTACACCACCGGCAGCGCCAACTTTAGCAGAGCCGCCACCTACACCGGCACCGGAAGCCTCCGGGAGGAGTGGGAGAACCGCAACCCCCTGGAGGACGAGGACGACGAGGAGGTAGGGGGCAGCAGCGGATCGAGCCATATATGGGACGCGGTGTTTACCGACAAGAAGAAGAACAGCGTCAGCGTCGACGACTTCCTGAGCCTGATGGTGGCGCAGATGACCAACCAGGACTTTATGAACCCCATGGACGACACCCAGTTTGTCACCCAGCTGGCCCAGTTTTCCAGTATGCAGATGATGCAGGAGATGGCCAACTACACCAAGACCAGCTACGTCATGTCCCTGGTGGGCAAGCCGGTAACGGCGGCCCGAATCTCCGTAGGCGGCGAGCTGTTGAAGGAGACCGGCCCGGTGCAGAAGATCTCGCTGCACAACAACGAGTACGCGGTGTGGGTAAACGGCAAAAAGTTTAGCCTGGAGCAGATCATGGAGCTGGGCGCCACCGACGAGACCACCGGCAGCGACGGCACCAACAAGCCCGGCAACAGCACCGAGGACGACAGCTACCGCAAAAACTACCTGCTTTCCCTCATCGGCAAAACCGTTACCGTCACCAAAAAGACCAGCGGCGAAGGGGACAGCACCGTCAGTATCGAGGTAACAGGCAAGGTGGAGAAGGTCTCCAGCAAGGACAACAACTACCGGGTGTATGTCAACGGCGAATGGTATTCGTTGGATAACGTTACCGAAATTGCCGGGGAGAACACCGACACCAACACAGATACCGATACCGACACCGACACGGATTCCGGCAACACAGAGAAGCCTCCGGAGGAGGCCGAGGAGGTCTAAGTCATGGACGACTTGCTCATCCGCAGAAGGATGGACCTGCCCATCACCACCGGCAGCACGGCCCAGGTACAGCGCCCCGGCACAACGGCCCAGGGGAAGCAGGAGGGGGCCGGAGAGGGCTTCCGGCAGGTGCTGGAGAGGATGTCCGCAGGGGCGGAGATCAGCTTTTCCAAGCACGCGGCGGGACGGATTGCCCAGCGGGAGATCCCCATGTCCCCATCGGGGCTGGAGCGCCTTAGCGAAGGGGTGCAGATCGCCCGGGGAAGGGGCATCCAGGACGCGCTGATTTTAATGGACGGCTCCGCCTTCATCGTCAGCGCCAAAAACAGCACCGTCATCACCGCGCTAAACAGCAGCGAGCTAAAGAACAAAGCCATCACAAACATTGATGGGACCGTAATCCTCTGACTGGACCGAAGGGGCGGCAGCGCCCGCAGGAGGTCAGCCGGGCCCGGAACGACAGACGGGCCCGGGCGGTCCTACAGAAAGGGAAACAGAGACTATGGTTAGATCTATGTACTCCGGCGTGGCCGGCATGAAGGCCAACCAGGGCCGGATGGACGTTATCGGTAACAACATCTCCAACGCCAACACCTACGGCTTTAAGTCCGGGCGGGCCACCTTCCGGGATATGTATTACCAGCAGGTCCGCGGGGCCTCCGCCGGTACACAGACCCGAGGCAGCATCAACCCCTCCATGGTGGGTTATGGCGCCCAGCTTTCCAGCATCGACCTGATGATGGATTCCTCCTC
>JAAWGY010000271.1 GCA_022795575.1 Angelakisella sp.
CCGCTCCCTCCTTCCGGTTGGCCTGATAAGGTGCCTCCGGCGGATCTGATTCCCTGCGGGGGGTTCCCTCCCTTCGGTCGGGTGGGGCCTCCGGCGGATCTGATTCCCTGCGGGGGGTTCCCCTCCCTACGGTCGGGTGGAGCCTCCGGCGGATTTTGATTCCCTGCGGGGGATTTTCTTCTTTGATTGGGAGGGTGCTTTTGGTGTACAGTTCCCCGGTAGTGAGAATAAGCTGCCTGCATCATCGATTTGTTGATTGTGATTCTTTGGCGATGGATTATGGAGGTTTTGCTATGAAAAACTTTAAGAGCTATACGCCGGAAAAGTATGCAGGTTCTGGCTTCCAGGAGGTGGAGGAGGGGATTTATCGGACGACATCCCCTTACGGGAAAGAGGAGATTTTTGTTACCTCTCTATCCTTTGAGATGGAGCCGGAACGGTACGGGGAGGAGGAGGCCTCCCCCCGTAACCTGACACAGGTGCCGATTGAGGGGCTTTTGGATGAATTTGGGCTGTTTGTCACCGATTTTTACGAGGAGCTCAACAACGCCAGCGATATCACTTGTTACCAGGAGTTCGGCTCCTTTGACGTGGAGGATATCCAAAGGGTAAGGACACTGATTGGAAAGCGTTTTTACGCCGTACCCTACATCGGGGAAGAGGACGGCAAGGAGTATTACCGGATGGTGACGGAATAAATAGCCGCAGTAAGGGTGGGATCAGGATGAATTTGCAGGAGGTACAGGAGATCTTCCGGGGGGACCGCTTTGCAACGGAGATGGGGGCGGAGATTTTGGAGGCGGAGCAGGGAAGGGCCCGGTGCGCCCTCACCATCGGGCCGGGGCACCGCAACGCCGCCGGTGGGGTGATGGGCGGGGTGCTGTTTACGCTGGCGGACTTTGCCTTTGCGGTGGCGGCGAATTACAGCAGGATGAACACCGTTTCGCTGGGGAGCCAGATTGCCTACCTCAGCGGGGTGAAGGGGGAGCGGATCTTTGCCGAGGCGGTTTGCGTTAAGGCGGGGCGGAGCACCTGCTACTATACGGTGGATATCACCGATGATTTGGGAACCCGGGTGGCGCAGGTGACGACTACGGGGTTTATCCGGAACGGTTAATTCAACTTTGTGTTCCCGGGGATAGTTTTTATTAAAGGGAGGTATCCTCCTGGTACTGCCGCTGATAAATAGCGGTTAGGGAATCCTGGAGGACCTGGGAAAAGTTGATGTGGTTGGCCTCTGCAAAGGTGTTAAGCCATGCGGGTATGGTCAGGTTTTTCCGGACCGCCTTACTGCCGTATTTTTCGGCGTAGGCGTCTATATCCAGCACCAGCAGGGTGACAAAGCCGTCCGGCTCGTCGGGGACAATTTCCTTTATGGGGCTGGCGGGGGGAACGGGTTTTCCGTCCTCCAGTTCATCCAGCACCCAGCCGGAAGCGGCATCGGTGGCCATAAAAAAGGCTTCCTCCAGGGAATCGCCCCCGCTGACGCACCCGGGGAGGTCTGGGACAACCACTGCGTACGAGCCTTCTTTTTCTTCGCTGGGATAAAAACACGCAGGATAAGCTAACTTCATGTAAACAGCTCCTTTCAGGGAAACGACAGGGCTTTTAGAGTCCAGCCTGCTTGAGAATCTGCTTGTCGATTATGGGGGCAATATCTCCGGGGTGGTTGGGAATTGTAACTTTGCCAGGTTTGACAGGGTGCGTGTAGTGGCAGTGTGAACCTTTTGAGGTTTTGTACCGCCAGCCGTCCGCTAAAATGATTTTTCGATTTCCCGAAATCTCATAGCTTATTCCCTCTTTGTTTTATCATACGCATGATACGCATAAATATCAAGGGACTTTTGGAAATTTTTGAAGAAAGTAATCAAATACATATCGTATTATTAGATAGCAATATACTATTTTGGAGGCGTTTTTGTCCATTGTTTGCCCCAGTGGAGCAGATGACGGGAAATTTTAGGTGGACAGAAGGAGGCGGAAGCCGGTGTGGTTTGAGTTACGGGGACACAAAAAAGGGGCCGGTTCTGCCTTTGGGGGAGTGAAGCGGCTGGCGGCGGCGATGGCGGCGGTGGTTTGCCTGATGCCGGGATGCGGGCGGCGGGAGAAAAACCTTAGCATCCGGATGGACCTTTCCAGCGCTGTTACCAGTGTAGACCCACAGTTTGCCACCTCGGCGGAAAACCAGCTGATTATGAACAACATCTTTGAGGGGCTGCTGATCCGGGGGGAGAAGGGGGAGCTGCTGTTGGGGGCGGCGGAGGAGTACAGTATTTCCCGGGACGGGCTGGTGTACACCTTTCGGCTGCGGAAGGACGGGGTTTGGAACGACGCCAACCCCAAGACCGAAACTCCCGCCACGCCGGTTACGGCGAAGGACTTTGTCTTTTCCTTCCACCGCATCTTTGACCCGGAGGTTCCCAGCCCTTTGGCGGGGGACTTTGGGGCGATCCGCAACGCCGAGGAGGTGCTGGCGGGGGAGCTGCCCAAGGAGCAGCTGGGGGTAAAGGCGCTGGGGGAGTATGTGCTGCAAATCACCCTTTCCCGGCCCAGCCCCATCCTGCTGGAGCAGCTGGCCGGGCCGGGGGCTTTTCCCTGTAACGAGGAGTTTTTCCGTTCTACCAGGGCACGGTATGGGCAGAACGCCTCCTACATCCTGGGAAACGGGCCTTTTGTCATCTCTTCCTGGGACGAGGAGGCGGTGGTGCTTTCGCCAAGCAAGGGATATACCGGCAGCCAGAAGGTGCTTTGTCCTTCGGTGGTGGTGTATACCGGGCGGGCGGAGCGGCAGGAAACCACCGAATGGGAGCTTTTCTTAGATGGCAAGGCGGATTTTTGCCCGGCGGACAGCCGGCAGGCGGAGGGGGAGAGGGAGGACCGCTTTACCTTGGCGCCGGCAGAGGATATGGTGTGGGCGCTAATCTTCCGGCAGGGGGAGGGGAGCCCTTTGGCGGACCGGGATATCCGGCGGGGATTTGTGCTGGCGATTGACCGGGAAAGCTTTGGGGAACGGGTGCCGGACGGTTTTTTGCCCACTCAATCGCTGGTGCCACACTCGGCGGCGCTGATGGGGGTGGAGTACCGGGAGCTGGCCAAGGCGGAGGGGCCAGGCTTTTTGCCGGAGGAGGCGGCGGCCTCGATGGAGGCGGGGCTGGCGCGGCTGGAGTTAGAGGCGATGCCGAAAACTACGCTGATTCTGCCTAAGTCTTCGGAGCTGGGGGCGTTGGGGGGGTATCTGCAAAAGATATGGCAGCAGCAGCTGCGGCAGTTTATCAACCTGGAGATTTTGGAGGACGGGGAGTTTCAGCGGCGGATGGACGCGGGGGAGTTTGAGCTTGCGATTGCGCCGCTGAAGGGGGAGAGCGGGACGCCGATGGGGGCGTTGGGGGCGTTTACGGCGGGGAACAGCCGGAATTTGGCGGGGTACCGGAATGAGGCGTTTGATTTACAGTTGGCGCAGGCTCAGGCGGCGCCGGATACGAGGACGGCGGCGGAGGGGTGCGCGGCGTGTGAGGAGATACTGTTGGAGGATGCTGTAGCGATGCCGTTGTTTACCCAGCAGGGGTATTGTGCTATTGCTAACGGGTTGACTGGCTTGCGGTACCGGAGCGGGGGGAAAGTGCTTTTTGCGGGGGTGCAGCGGAGTAATTAGTGGGGTTAACCTACCGGTAAAAGGCCCGCAGGGCGCCAAAAGTTTCGGTCAAGCCTTTTCAAAGGCTTGCAGGTCCAGGGCAGAGCCCTGGTCGCTCCCGCAGGAGCGAAACTCCCCAGGAC
>JAAWGY010000272.1 GCA_022795575.1 Angelakisella sp.
CGCAGCGGAGCCGAAGGCTCCCCGGACCTTCCGCAGAAGGTCCCTGCGCCTTCAGGGCCTGCGCGGCCCTGGACCTGCGGCCCGGTAGCCCGGGCGGGCTCAACCTGTGGGACAGGCTGCGCCGCTTACCGGTTCAGCGGGACCTCCACGTTGTTAATACGGATTGCCGCCACATCGGCAGGATCCACGATCCCCCGGAATGTCATACTGACGCTCTCCGGCGCGGTGTCCCCCGTCTGGTAGGGAATCACCTTACCCGCCCGATCCAGCACCTGTACCGCAACGCCGTACTGGCTCTGTAAGGTGCTGCCGTCGTGGAAAAGCATCATGGAGCTATGCTCCTCGTCCCCGTTAAAGAAAAAGTGCTCCGTGCCCTCCACCTCCTGGGGATCAACCTTGATGATGTTCCCTTTGTCATCCACCTGGAAAGCGGAAACCTCGCCATTCAGCACCAGCTGCGTCCCAGGCTCCAGAACGGTGCCCTTACCGGATAGCTTAATCAAAACGCTGAGGGGAGAAAGCACAACCTCATCCACCCGGATTTTGCCGTAGGGAGTATCAACCTCGGCGCCGGGCTGATAGGTGACAGAGGTGTCCTGATAGTCCAGCCGGAAGGAGAGGTCGAAGTCGGCAGTCACCAGCCGGTCCACCTCCAGGGGGTTCGCCCCGGCCTCGATCTCCTCGGCGGTGTAGGGTTTGTACCGGCTTAGGCCCTCCATGTGGAAGTCCACCATGCTCCCCCGGTAGTCCTTGGCCTCGATAGAGTTCAACACAAAGGACAGCTTGTTATCAGTGGGGTTGTCGTCCTCGATGGTGTCGATGGTGAATGTGACGTCGGGGTTCAGGATGGGCAGCTCGAACCGGTAGTTGCCCTCCCCTAAGACGGTGCCCTCCGGAGCGGTAAGCTCAAACAGCACCCGGATCTGGTTCCGGTCCCCCAGCACCTGGTCGGCAGTAAGCGTCCAGCCCTCCGCGGTGCAGGAGGCGCTAAGGTCCTGCACCCCCTGACTCACCAGGCCGTTCTCCTTCTCCCCGGCGTTCAGGTGCCGTGCCAGCCTGTGGTTGATGGCAAAGTATCCGGCGGCGCTTGCCACCACCGCCCCTGCGCAGACCACCCCGGCCAGCAGCATCAGGCCAAATTTGGAACGCTTCATCATGGTTTTGTCTCCTTTCTGACGCGGGGGCAGCGTGAGCCCCGCTTTGGTCAGTGCCTTTGCCAGAACCCGGTCCTCCTCCTCCGGGGAGAGAGTCTCCCCCTCCAGCAGGGCCTCGGTCCCTTCCGGCAGCTCGGTCAGCTCCAGCAGCTCGGTGAGCCTCACAGGATCACCCCCCTTTCCAATAGCTCCCGCCGCAGCCGCTGCCGCCCCCGGCAGAGCTTGTTCTCCACCGTCTTTGGGGGCAGCCCTAAGCGGGCGGCGATGTCGTTTACCTTTTGGTACAGATAATACCGGCGGATGAAGATCTCCCGGTCCGGCGGAGGCAGCGCCTCCACTGCCTGGCGGAGGAGGCGGGCGTTCTCCTTGGCGGCGGTCTGGTCGGTGAGGTCCAGGTCCTCCTCCTCCAGCTCCTCGGGAAGCTGCTGGAGGGGGGCCCCACGGCCCAGGGTGCGCCTCCGCCCCAGGGCGGTGCGCCGGGCGATACCGTAGAGGTAGGGCGCTATGGGCAGCGCCGGATCGTACCGTTCCATCCCCTGCCAGAGGGCCACAAAGCTGTCGGCCATGGCCTCCTCCACCTCCTCCCGGCGGTCGGTCCCCAGGATGGCGGCGCAGATGGTCCGCACCGCGCCGCCGTACCGGGCCACCGCTTCCTCCAGCCCCCGGGCCGGGTCGTTTTTCAGCAGGACGGCCAGCTGCCGGTCGTTTTGGCTCAGGGCCATGCCATCCCCTCCTTTGCTGCTCTTATTCTGCGCCGGTTCCGCCATTTTTGCAAGCGGGTAACGGTGTCTTCGGTTCCGGAAGGCCTTTCACCCTACAGTTAGTCCGGCGGAGCGGTTTTCCCTCACCCTTGGCCAAGATTTTTTTGTGGCGGCATATTTTTGTGAAAAATAACACAGAAGGAGAAATAATTCCTGCGCTTTTTCCACAAACTCCGGATACAGCCCCTGTGGAAAGCTGTAAGAAATAGGGAAAATCTGACCGGGGACTTGCAAAGAATTTTTATTCCCGCTATCATAGGGAGGCTATATAGAAGTAGGAACGTGGATTCCTGTCCCCGGGTTGCGGCCCGATCCAACCAGAGAAAGCGAGTGATGAAGTTGGAAGAAAACAAAATGGGGACCATGCCGGTGCTGCCCCTGATCTATTCCATGGCGCTGCCGGCCATGTTCTCGATGCTGGTACAAGCCCTCTACAACATTGTGGACAGCATCTTTGTCTCCCAGTTCGATCCGGTAAACGCCTTGGCAGCGGTTAGCCTTGCCTTCCCGGTACAGATGCTCCTGATTTCGGTAGGGGTAGGTACCGGGGTGGGGCTAAACAGCCTCATCAGCCGCCGGCTGGGGGAGGGCCGGCAGGAGGAGGCCAACGCCGCAGCCGCCCACGGTCTCTTTTTGGCGGTGATGAGCTGGCTCTGCTTCCTCATCTTCGGCATCTTCTTTGTCCGTCCCTTCTTTGAGGCATTCAGCGACAACACCGTTCTGGTGGAGATGGCCATTCAGTACACCCGCATCTGCACCGTCTGCTCCTTCGGCTGCTTTGTGGAGATCTCCATCGAAAAGACCCTCCAGGCCACCGGGGACATGATCCATCCCATGAAGTTCCTTCTCACCGGCGCCATCACCAACATCATCTTGGATCCCATTATGATCTTCGGTCTGCTGGGCCTGCCGGCCATGGGTGTCACCGGCGCGGCGGTGGCCACCGTGCTGGGGCAGATCTTTTCGATGCTCTATGCTCTGTGGGTGATGTTCACCAAAAAGCACATTGTAGAAATCGATCTCCGGGGCTTTCGGCCCCAGGGGCGGATGGTTCGGGCCATCTATGCTGTGGGGCTGCCCTCCATTGTGATGCAGTCCATCGGCTCGGTGCTCACCGCCTGCCTCAACCTGATTCTCATCGCCTTTTCAGAGACGGCGGTTTCGGTGCTGGGGATCTACTTTAAGCTGCAATCCTTTATCTTTATGCCGGTGTTCGGCCTTAACCAGGGGGTTATGCCCATTATGGGGTACAGCTTTGGCGCCCGCCGCAAGGCCCGGCTGCTGGAGGCTCTAAAGTGGGGCATCTGCATTGCGGCGGTGATTATGTCGGCGGGAACGCTGCTCTTCTGGATGGCGCCGGGGCTGCTGCTGGGGCTCTTTAACCCCACCCCGGAGCTGTTACAGCTGGGGGTGCCGGCGCTGCGGACCATCAGCCTCAGCTTTATTCCTGCGGCCTTTGGCATTATGTTTGGTACCATCTTTCAGGCCACTGGCTGCGGGCTGCGGAGTCTCTTCATCTCGATACTGCGGCAGCTGGTGGTGATTCTGCCGGTGGCTTGGTATCTTTCCCGGTTTGGGGTGAATTACGTTTGGTACGCCTTTCCCTTTGCAGAGCTCTTCTCGGTAGGGGCCAGTATTCTGCTTTTTTGGGACCTGTACCGCAAGCGGATTAAATCGCTTTCTCCGTTGCAGGAAAACGGATGAAGGATTGTTCAGCTGTCGCCTGCCGGGAAACGCAGCGGCCTGTCCCACAGGTTGTGCCCGCCCGGGCCACCGGGCCGCAGGTCCAGGGCCGCGCAGGCCCTGGTCGCTCCCGCAGGAGCGAAACTCCCCAGGACGG
>JAAWGY010000273.1 GCA_022795575.1 Angelakisella sp.
ACCGCAGCAATACTTGGTGTATTGCAAGGTTTTTTAACGCGGCAGGGCGGGAAAAGACCTGGCCTGACTGCGTCAGACGGTTGTGAATACAGGTTCTCACAGGCGGCAAAGGAAAGCAGCAGTATGGCCGTTCCCATAGCGGCAAGAAGCCGTTTTACAGCTGTCATTTTTGTCCTCCCTTCCGGGGCCGGGAAAGATTCCGAAGCAGCAGCATCATCACGGTACCGGTAATCTCATGGGTGGTCTGGCCGATCAGCTCATAGGCCATAAGCATCAGAAGGGCGATAGTCATCAAGGCGTCTACTACCGTTTTTATCGTCTGCTTTCTGCCCATCCGGGAAATGCCTCCTTTCGGTCAGCGGATAAAGTTGGTAAAGGTAATCTGCTCCTGCCGGGGGAGGGGGACGCCGGCCTTCTCCCCGGCCTCCTTACAGCGGAGGAACCAGGCCATGTTCCGGGCCAGAAAGCGCATACACTGCATCCCCTCCAGGTCCTCTTTGACCTGCTCCGGGGTGGCCCCGTGGACCATGTTCCAGTACCGGGAGGTGACAATGGGCATCTGCATCAGGCCGAAGTATTTGTTCAGCTGGTCCCAGGTGGCGGTGGTGCCGGCCCGCCGGGCGGACATGACGGCCGCTGCGGGCTTTAAGAAGAAGTTGTTTCTGCCGCTGCAAAAATCGGCGTAAAACACCCGGTCCAAAAAGGAGGTAATGGCCCCGGTGGCCCCCGCCCAGTGGACCGGGGTACCGAAGACAAAGCCGTCGTAATCCGCCGCCAGGTCTAAAAACTCGTTGACCTTGTCGTCGATGACACAGGCCTTTTTGTTAGCGCAGCCATGGCAGCCCAAACAGCCAGAAATGGGCTTGTTTGTTGCTGATCCAGAAGATCTCGCTTTCCACCCCTTCCTCCTTCAGGGTGTCGGCAATATGGGTAAGGGCGGTAAAGGTGCAGCCGTTCTTGTGGGGGCTTCCGTTGACCAGTAATACTTTCATTTTAACACACTCCTTTTTTATTCTATGGGAAGTTGCTACAGGCTCTTTCCTTTCCCTCGTGGCATAACAGCCTACCACCAAAAGCATCAGGCACAGGAATACTGCTGTTAGTTTTTTCTTTGGCGGTCTCATTTTGCATACCCCAGCTTGTTCATCCATTCTGCCGCATCCTGCTGTGCCGCCGCCACCGGTTGTTCACTAACGGTAAATCCGTCCTCGACCACGGTGGCCCCCGGCGATGGCGTCCACACCGGTGGTGTCCACATCCTCCGGGACGGAGAAATAGACCACAAGGGCGTTGGCCCCTGTCGATGCGGGTTCAGCCGGAGTGCCCTCCGGGGCGGCGGGCTGGCTGGATTCACCGGTTTCCGGTTCCAGGCTGTTCACCCATTGGGTGACGGCGGTTTCATTGAGGGTTTCCCCAAAGCGCATTCCGTCCAGCCAGTTGGCGGCAGGCGCCATCCCCCGGAGGGTTTCCACGCTGCCTGCAATGCCGTCCGAGGTGGAGGTGCAGAAGGGGATGATGGTCTTGCCGGAAAGGTCGGCGTTCTCCACAAGGCTCCAGACAATGCTGGGGGCCTCCCGCCACCACAGGGGGTAGCCCAGGAAGATGGTGTCGTAGACGGCAAGGTCGGGAAGCTCCCCGGCGATGGCAGTGCGGTGGGCGGGGTCGTTGTGTTCGGCGTTTACCCGGCTGTCGGGATTGGTCCACCGCAGATCATCGCCGGTATAGGGTTCTTCCGGTGTCAGCTCGTAAAGCTCAGCTCCGGCGGCCTGGGCAATGGTTTCCGCTACCGCCCTGGTGTTGCCGCTGGCGGAAAAGTAGAAGACCAGTGTCTTGCCGGTTTCCGGTTCGGCCGGGGCCGGCGCTTCCGGCTGGGAAGCCGGGGCTTCCGGGACGGGAGCAGGCTGGCTGCCGGAAGGGGCCGCCGGAGAGGGCTGGCTTTGGGACGGACTGCCGGAGGAAGGCTGTTGGGCGCAGCCCGCCAGCATAGAAAGGACGGTCAGACCGGCAAAAACAGAAAGCAAAATTTTTTTCATCTTCTTCATTTGAGGCATTCTCCTTTCGGGAAATCGGTTGTTTTCCATGCCTTTATGATAAATAAATAGAGACTCCTGGAGAAGTCTTGATTGGTTCAGTTGTTGTTACCTTTGGGTTATAAGTCTTACTTGCAGCACGGTTTGGGTGGCAGAAAGGAATTTTTGCACCGTGTGGGCCAAAATTTCCCTGGCGTTTTCCGGGGTGTTCTCAAAGGGGACCAGCTGGAATTTGATCTCCGGGCAGAGGGCGTGGATCTTAGGCCAAAGCTCCACCAGCACCTGGGCGGGGGTCATGGGAGAGGTCCCAATGCGGATTACCCCCATATCCTTCTGCATGGCGTTTTTGGCCCGTGTCACCGAACCCCGGCAATACCGGATGATGTACCGGGCGTCGTTATAAAGGGACTGCCCTGCTTTGGTGAGGGTAAGCCCCCGGTGGGAGCGGATAAACAGCTTTACCCCAAGGGAATCCTCCAGGAGATTGATCTGCTTGATAACCGCCGTGGGGGTGATGAAGGCTTCCTCCGCCGCCTTGTTGAAGCTGCCGGCGTCGGCCACCTTGAGAAAGGTCTCCAGCTGGGGATTGTACATAGGGCGTCACCGTCCTTTTCCGGTTAGATGATATTATGATAGGAGACAAAGGGGCTGGCGTCAAGCCCCGGCTTTATCCCGTGAGCCCGATCACTCCATTTACCGCCAGTCCGCAAAGGAGGGCAAAGGCCATCACAAAGGCGAGGTACAGTAAAAACCGCTTTATCCCCAGCACGATCTTTACCGCCCCCAGGTTGGTGATCTTGGTGGCCGGGCCGGTGATCATAAAGGCCGCCGCGCTGCCCATAGACATCCCGTCCAGTAGCCATGCCTGCAAAAGCGGAATGGTTCCCCCGCCGCAGGCGTAGAGGGGCATCCCGATGGTGGCCGCCATCAGCACTCCAAAGGCCTCGTTGCCCCCAAACAGGGAGGTCATCAGCTCCTGGGGAACATACCGCTGGAACAGGGCGGAAAGAATGATGCCCAGCAGGAAATAAAGCCCGGTGGCCTTCATGTTTCTTCCCAAATTTTTGAGGAAGCGAAGCAGAATATTGGTGTCGGTGTCCCGGCTCCTTGGTTCCCCAAAGCCGGTGAAGTTGAAGAAAGACTTTTCCCCGTAGAATACCCATACCAGCAGGCCCGCCAAAATCCCGCAGAGAAAACAGGACAGGATGCGTACCGTGAGGGCGGTAGTCCCCAGGGCGGCGCTGTAAATCATCAGCTGGGGATTGAGGAGGATGGAGCTCATCATAAAGGCGGCCAGCCAGTCGTCCCGTATCCCGCTGCGGGAAAAGGAGGCGGCGATGGGGATGGTGCCGTACATACACAGGGGCGAGGCGATGCCCAGGACGCTTGCCGCCACAATGCCCGGCACCCCCATCCGCCGCTCCCCCAGGGCGCGGAAGGTGTTGTGGATACGGTCCTTGGCAAACACCGAGATGGCGGAGCCCAGCACCATTCCCAATACCCAGTACCAGAAGATCTGACGGAATTGGATGTCGAAGTAATACCAAAGATACACCGCTTCCCGGTGAATTACCTCAAGCATCCAGGTCCACCAGCCGGTATTCCCGGCTGCCCAGGCCGATCTTCTCCCCATGCTCCACCACATGGATGGCGTTACGGGATTCCATCCGCTGGATGAGGGAGGCGGTGTCATCCTGGGAGGCATAGACCAGATCGACG
>JAAWGY010000274.1 GCA_022795575.1 Angelakisella sp.
CCTGACAAGGTGCCTCCGGCGGATCTGATTCCCTGCGGGGGGATTCCCTCCCTTCGGTCGGGTGGGGCCTCCGGCGGATTTTGATTCCCTGCGGGGGGATGAACCTCTCTGGCCTTCGGCCGGTGGGCCGCCGGGCGGCGGGGGTGGTTTGGGATGGGCTGGCTGGTTTGTGGCTTTATTTGGTTGTGGGGCGGGCGCTTTTGGGGCTACCGGCCTATAGCCGCACCCCCGGCAGCACCTGTCCCTCCGGCTTGCCGGCCCCGGAGAGACGGATGGCCCGGGTGTGGGGGATGGCCTCCCAGGTGGTGCTCCGTTTTACCAGGCAAAGCAGGTTCAGGGGCATCCAGCTCATAATGAACACCCAGTACCACACCATCCCCCGGAGCATCGGCCACACCGCCTTGCCGTTGGCCACCACCGCCAAAAACGCCCCGGCAAAGGTGGTCATAAAAGAAACGTTTACCGCAAAGAAGAGTTGGTAGAACAGGTCTACCCGGGGGAACAGCCCGTACCGGATCCCCGAAAGCTCGAACACCCCGCTGCCCGCCACCGCCAGCAGCCCCAGCACCTGTATCACCGGCACCAGGAAGAACATCAGGCTGTCAAAGCTGCGCAGGTTCCCCCCCAGGGCGCTCCCCAGCAGCGCCCCGGAATACCGCTCCATGCACTGCACCATCCCGGTGGACCAGCGCTTGCGCTGCTTCCAGGACTGGGCGAAGGTGAGGGGCTGCTCGTCAAAGGTGACAGCCTCCGGCACCCACCAGATCCTGCGCCCCTTGAGGGCGCAGAGGGCCGAAAACTCGATGTCCTCGGTGATGGTGGCGGTCTTCCAGCCCCCCTGCTCCCGCAGGATCTCCATGGACACCATAAAGCCGCTGCCGTTGATGATGGCGTTCAGCCCGATGGCGGCCCGGGCCTGGCTGTAAAACCGGTTCACCATCCAGTAGTAGATGGAGTAGCAGCCGGAGATGGGGGTATCGGTGGGGTTTTTGCTGTCCCGGTAGGCCTGCGCCACCCGGGCCCCCGCCTGATAGGCGTCGTTCATTCGGGCCAGAAAGTCCGGGTGCACCAGGTTGTCCGCGTCAAAGACACATACGGCGTCGTACCGCTTTTTCCACCGGAAGATGCGGTTCAGGGCAAAGTCCAGCACCTCCCCCTTGGAGGAGGTTGGGACGGTGCAGGGCAGCACCGTCCCGCCGGCCCTGGCGGCGACAGGGCCGGTGGCGTCGGTGCAGTTGTTGGGCACCACGATCACGTCATACAGCTCCCGGGGGTAGCGCTGGGCCATCAGGCTCTCCACCAGCCCGCCGATGACCGCCTCCTCGTTGCGGGCGGCCACCAGCACGGCAAACCGGGTCCTGGGGGCGGCGCGGGGGTATTGCTTCGGCTTTTTTACCGAGAAAAGGGCGATTACAAAAAAGTAAACGGTGTAGGCGGTCATGATCAGGCTACAGGCATAGGTAACATAGGTAAGCAGCTCCATCAGGAAAGGTCCTCCGTGTTGTAATTCGGGCAGGTGCAGGTCCGCTGCCCGGCGGGCCCGTACATCCATTAAAACGAGGCTGACAGCGGTTGGACTACAAAAAGGACGAAAAAATTCCTGTCCGGGCAAATTCTCCCAAATATCCCCCTCCCTTCCCTTGTATTCCGGGGGAAAAACAGGTACACTTAAGAAGAATGAGAAGCGGTACCAATCGCCGAAGCGCACGGATTGGCGAGCAAATTTTACGGCTGCCGACGCCAAAAAAGCGCAGGGATACTTGGTGTATTTCAAGGTTTTTTGGCAAAGGCCGGCGTAAAATTTGCCGGCAAGACGTGGGCGGCGGCGATTGGTACAGCTTCTGAAATACAACACTGCCCCAGGGGCAGACAGGAGGCTTTAGAAGCTTATGGATAAAGACCGGCGCTTTGCGGTGCTCATCGACGCGGATAACGTATCGGACAAGTATATCCGCCTGATTCTGGACGAGCTGTCCAACGACGGCATCATCACCTACAAACGGATCTACGGGGACTGGACCCGCCCCGCCCTGGGCTCCTGGAAAAGCGTGCTGCTGGATTACTCCATCACTCCCATCCAGCAGTACGGCTACACCACCGGCAAAAACGCCACCGATTCCGCCATGATCATCGACGCCATGGATATCCTTTACACCGGCAATGTAGAGGGCTTTTGCATCGTATCCAGCGACAGCGATTTTACCCGGCTGGCCAGCCGCCTGCGGGAGGCGGGCAAGTTTGTCATCGGCATGGGGGAGCGCAAAACCCCCGCCGCCTTTGTGGCCGCCTGCAACCGCTTTACCTACCTGGAGGTGCTGGCCCAGCAGCCCGCCGACGAGGAGGACGTCCCCCTGCTGGAGCCGGTGGCCGGGGAGGACCGGATGGCCCTGCCCGCCATCAAGGCCGCCATCCTGGCCATTGCGGAGGAGACCTCCGACGACGAGGGCTGGGCCTCGGTAAGCGACATCGGCAACATCCTCATCAAGCGCTTCCCGGATTTTGACGTGCGCAGCTACGGCTTCAAAAAGCTTACCCAGTTTGTGGATTCCCTGGACCTCTTTGAGATGCGCACCGTCACCGGCCGGGACGGCTCCGCCAAGGCGGTGCTGGTACAGGCCCTGCCCGCCCCGCCGCCCCCGGCCCCCCGCCGGGGCCGCCGCAAGGGCCGCTGAGAGGAGGCCGCTGAAGCACCATGAAGCCTTCCCCAGCCTCCCGACGGCCGGAGCGGTTCGACCGTCTGCTCCGGTACGTCCCCATCTCTGTCACCGCCGCCCTGGCCCTCTCCTGTATCCTGGGGGCCCGGCGGTTTACGGTGGAGGAGCTGCTGAGCTACACGCCCCCCAGCCTCCCCGCAGCCGCGGCGGTGCTGCTCTGCGCCTACGCGGTCAAGTCCCTTTCGGTGGTCTTCCCCATCAGCCTTTTGTACCTGGCCTCCGGGGTGATCTTCCCCCTGTGGCTGGCCTGGGGAGTCAACCTTTTGGGGCTGTGGATCTGTATCACCCTGCCCTACTGGGTGGGGCGGATCTCGGGCCGGGAGCTGGCCCAAAGCGTCATCCGCACCTATCCCAAGGCCGCCCGTGTCTCGGAGGTGGTCAGCCGCAACCGGGTCTTTACCGCCTACCTGCTGCGGGTGGTGGGGCTGGTGCCGGGGGACGTGGTCAGCATCCTGATGGGGGCCATGGGGATGGAGTACCGGGGGTACCTTGCCGGCTCGCTGCTGGGGCTGCTGCCCGGGATGCTCATCCAAACCGCCCTGGGGGGATACGCCGACCGCCCCGCCTCCCCCCTCTTCTGGCTCCTCTGCCTGCTGATGCTGCTGGTCTCCGCCGCCAGCGCCCTGGCCTACGCCAAAAAATTCCGGAAGCGGGAGGAATAGCCCCATGGCCGACTACCTGACACTGATCCAAGCATTCCGCCCCGGGGACCCCCGGGAGGAGGCGGACAAGGCCCTGACCCTGGACTGCTGCCGGCGGTACGGCCCCCTGGTCCTCACCCGGGAGGCCCTGGCGGCACACATCACCAGCTCCGCCCTTGTGCTGAGCCCGGACCGCCGGTGGGTGCTGATGGCATGGCACAACATCTACCGCAGCTGGGCCTGGGTGGGGGGCCACGCCGACGGGGACGGGGACCTGCTAAGAGCCTATTCAAGATCTCCCGGTGCGCCGAATGGACGGGTATTTTTTCGTCCTGCAAGGCAAAAAATCGCAGGAATACTTGCTGTATTGCAAGATTTT
>JAAWGY010000275.1 GCA_022795575.1 Angelakisella sp.
GAACTGGTTCCCCCGTGGGGCGTGGCGGGCCGAAGGCCCCCGGGCCCTCCGCAGAGGGCCCCCACGCCCAAGGTTCCCCCGTGAGGCGCAGCGGAGCCGTAGGCTCCCCGGACCTTCCGCAGAAGGTCCCTGCGCCCGGTGGACCTGCGGCCCGGTAGCCCGGGCGGGCACAACCTGTGGGACAGGCTGTCTCGTATCATGTCCCCTGCCGAAAGCGGATTCCATCCTCATCCATCGCCTCAATAATCGCCAGGGACTCCAAACGGATCCCCTTTTCCCGCAGCATCCGCCCGCCCTCCTGGAACCCCTTCTCAATGGCGATCCCACAGCCCACCAACGTGGCGCCGGACTGCTCCACAATGTCAATCAGCCCCAGCAGAGCATTCCCCTTGGCCAAAAAGTCGTCCAGAATTAGCACCCGGTCGCCAGGGCCAAGGAACCGCCGGGATACCATAACGGTATAACTGCCGCCATGAGTAAAGCTTTCCACCTGGGCAGTAAACACCTGCCCGTCAATATTCTTGGTCCGGCTCTTTTTGGCAAAGAGCGCCGGACAATCAAAGAATTGCGCCGTTACACAGGCAATGCCAATGCCGGAGGCCTCAATGGTAAGGATTTTCGTAACGCCGCAGTCCCCAAAGAGCCGGTAAAACTCCCGGCCAATCTCACGGTAAAGCTGCGGCTCCATCTGATGGTTCAAAAAGCTGTCCACCTTCAAGATATTTCCCGGCCCCACCCGGCCGTCCCTGCGGATGCGCTCCTCCATCAAAAGCATAGCGCTTCCCCCTCCTTCTGCCATTTATGGATTAGGTCTCCCTGTAATCCTCCGCCAACAGGCCGTACATACAAGCATCCACAATTCCCCTGTTGCTCCAATCAGCCCTCCGCAAAACACCCTCAAATGACAATCCGCACTTTTCCATTACCTTGCCCGAACAGGGGTTGTCCGGGTCATGCTGCGACTCAATCCTTCTTGCCTTAACCTCATGAAAGAAAAAAGGAATGATACTGGAAAAGGCCTCGCTTGTATATCCCTTGTTCCACCATTTGCTCCCAATGCAATAGCCAACGTGGACCTTGTCCACTCTTTCGTCCATGTGCACAACCGTTATGGAGCCAATCGGTTCGCCAATCTCCTTTAGAACAATGGCCCAATGATAGAAGGACTTGTCCTCGTAGCTTTCAACCCAGCCCTTCATAACCTTTTCTGTAATTGTAATGTCCTGGTGTGCCGGCCATCTCAAAAATACCGTTACCTTGTCATCACTTGTCCAGTTATCAAAAGCGTGCCGGATATCATTTAACGTAAATCGCCTTAGCAAAAGGCGGTTTGTCTCAATCGGTACAGTCCCCTTGTGTTCCATCGTCCCCTCCTGAAATCCGGCGTTCGTCAATATCCCTTGCTGTTTTTATAGCGTATCATAATTTTACAAGGAGCGCAAGAGGGCAGCGGCGTAGGAGAACCAAGTCTGCTGCCACAAAACAAATTGCCCACCGGAAAACCCAGTGGGCAATTTGTGGTCAGCGGACCGGCGCGGCAGAGGCCCTTCCTTGGTCACTGGGCAAACTCCCACCGGCCCTCCCGCACCACCGAGGAAAAGCTTACCGTAAGCTTGGTGCTCTTCCCCGCCCGGTGTCCCATCTCGTTGTGGTACAGGGTCAGGAGCCGCTCCCCGTTCTCCCCTGCCTCCAAAATGCTCCCACCCCCGCCTTTTTCTGCCGGCCAGTCCAGATCCAACTGGTTATACCGCACGCCGTCCCCCGCCGGCAGCCGCAGCCGTACCCACATCCGCCCGTCGGCGTCCAGGCCCGCAGCCTCCGCCTCCACTGTCAGGTTCCATAGCCGCAGCTCCTGCTCCATCGCCTGCTCTTCCCCCGGCTCCAGGGCCGGGAGCTTTAGCGCCGCCGGGGCCTTTTCGTACCGTGTGCTTTCCAAAATCCCTGTTACCGTCACCTGCCGGATCCTCCCCTCCGGTATCCCCGGGACGTAATACTCCTGACCTCCGGCCCGGCTTCCCGACGATTCCGCCGGATAGACCGTCCCGTCCTCCCCAACCGCCTGGATGGAGAAGACAAAGGGCGTCCAGTAGGTCCCCCGGGGCACGCCTTCTCTATCCTCCGGCTCCGGGATCAGGGCAAACCTTGTGCAGTTGCTGTTGAGGGGCAGCAGTGTCATGGCGTACCCGCTGTCCCGGACCGTTGCCGCCGGATCCAAACGGTAGTCCTCCGGGTCCACCTGCTTCAGCGTCACCGGGAATTCTACCTGTCCGTCCAGAACCAGGGTGAACCGCTCCAGGGTGAAGTCCTCAAAGACCAGCTCTTCGGTGAAGATTCCCCGGCCTGTTTCGGTGTCGTAGGCCGTCATGACATTGTGCCCGTCCGGCCAGAGATCCAGCACCGCGCCACCCTCCTCCCGGATGGCTACGGTGATTTTGTTGGCCTGCTGCTCCGGCGGGGCTGGAGAAGGGGGCTCCCCGGCCAGCCAAGGGAGCAGTGCCTCCTCCGGGCCGTCCTCCGGGGTGCTGAGGGAAGCTGCATCTTCCGGGAGGGCGTGCTGTTCCTCAAAATGCAGCTGGTCTTTGGGGGGGAGGGCATTTTCCGCCTTCTTTTCCACCCCCAGGGCCAGGGTGTCCCCCCGGCGGTACAGGTAGGTGACAAAGTAGCTGACGCCGTCCCCCTCATAGGAATACTCCTCTTCCGGCAGCCAGTAATCTGCCGGGGGGAGTTGGGTGGTGCCGCCGCTCCCCGGCAGGAAGTAGAGCAGCCCCCGGACGGCGGCGTAGACCGGTGCCGGGTTTACGGCCATGGCGATGATGGCCAGGCTGGCTGCAAGGGCAAGGGCCGGGCCTGCCCGCCTCCTTTTGGGGGTGGCTGGCTCCTGGAAGGCCTCCCCGGTGAGGCGTTCCACCGTTTCCGGAGAAAGATATTCTGTCAGATTACGTTTTTCCATGGCGTGTTCCTCCCTTCCCGCTCTCGGTTTGGATGCCCTCTGCGGCCAGCAGCCGCCGGAGCTTGCCTCGCAGCCGCAGCACCGCCACATCCACCGCCCCCCGGCTCATCCTTAGGCGGCGGGCGGTCTCTCCGCTGTCCATCCCATACAGAAAGCGGAGGGTAAAGAGGCTTCGTTCCCGCTGGTTCAGGCTGGCGATGACCTTTTCCACAATATCGCCGATGTACTCCTCTGGTCCCTGGGTGATGTAGAGCTCCTCGAGCAGCGGCAGGGAGGGGGGTGGCATTTGGCGCCGGCGGCTGAGGGCGGCTGACCGGGCCACCACCCGGACGTAGGTTTCCAGCGATCCTCGGGCTGGGTTGTAGTCCTCCCGGTGGGAAAGGATCCGGAGCATTACGTCGTTGGCGCATTCCTCGGCGTCCTCGGGGGGCAGTCCCCGGAGGAGGGCCCGGGTGGTGGTGAGGGCGATGGGGCGGCAGAGGGCGTCCAGCTCCTCCAGGCTGAGGTTTTGGATATCGATCATCCGGGTTCACTCCCTTTCACTGGTCTATACGCCGGATGGGACGGTAATCTTACAAAAAACGGGAAAATTTTGTGGGGAAGGGGGGGTGATGTTATCAGCCGGCCTGCCCGCCAAGGGCCCGCAGGGCGATAAAAGTTTCGGTCAAGCCTTTTCAAAGGCTTGCAGGTCCAGGGCAGAGCCCTGGTCGCTCCCGCAGGAGCGAAACTCCCCAGGA
>JAAWGY010000276.1 GCA_022795575.1 Angelakisella sp.
CGCAGGAAGCCTTGATGGCTTTCAAGTTTTTGGGACAAAGGCAGCTGGGAAAGCTGCCGTCCAGATGGGTGTCGACAATTTTGATGGTTGCTATAGGTTCTTCTGATTTCCCCGGGGTTTCGTCCTCTGCGGAGGACGACCAGAGGCGCTGCCTCTGGACTCCGCAAGCCTTTGAAAAGGCTTGACCGAAACTTTCGCGCCCCTTCGGGGAATGTGGCCATCACCGGGTGCTGTGTGCGGAAGCGCCATCCCGCGGCAGGTCAAAAATCTATTTTATTTCCTTCCGGTTTATTCAATATTCTCATTTTTCAAATCCTCAACAACATCTTTGACACCATGCAATTTTTACCTATCCCTTTGCAGCCCCTTCCCCACCCGCAGCCACCTGCCGCCCCAACGCCGCAGGCGCGCAAAAGTTTCGATCAAACCTTTTCAAAGGTTTGCGGAATCCAAAGGCAGAGCCTTTGGTCGCTCCCGCAGGAGCGAAATTCCCTGCGCAGGGCCCTTACCCCTGGCAGACCGTCCCCGCCTTGCGGTAGACGCAGCTCTCCCGCAGGCGGCAGACGGCGCAGCCCCGGCCGTCCTCCGGGGTGCCGGCCCCCGCCTCCCGAACGCCGACGACCGCCGTCACCGACTTGCGGGGGGTAAGGATGCTGCTGCCGGTGGCGCAGAGGCCCAGCCGCCGGGGGGCGTCCAGCAGGGCCAGAAAGGCCCCCTGTACCGTCACCGGCAGGTCCCCGTACCCGGGGCTGTAGCGGCTGGTGAGCACCCGCCCCGGGTACTGCCCCCGGATCATCGCCTCCCCCCGGTCGCAGACCTCCTCGATGGCGGCGGTGGCGCAGGCCTCCAGCACCAGGCTTCGCCCCAGGTCCCGGAGCTGGCTCTGGCGCAGCAGACCGTCCACCCCGGCGGAAAGGGTAGCCGCCATCAGCACCGCCTCCCGGCAACCGGCCAAATGCCGGGCCAGGTCCTGCCCCGGCAGCAGCAGACCGCCCTCCAGCTGCACCCCCTCCGGGCCGATGCGGCACCCAAAGGCCCGCCATTCCCACCGGGGGCGGGCGATCGCCAGCAGCTCCCGGGCGCAGTCCTCCGCCAAAGGCAGCAGCGCCCCCGGGTCCTTCCCCGCCGTCCCCAGGTACCGCAGCACCTCGTCAACGGGGATGTGGTCCAACTCCATCACAGCCATAGCGGCGGCGCCTCCTTACCACTGGTAGAGAATCCGTTCCCCCTCGTCCGGCTCCGGCGGCAGGCCGCACAGTCCGGATAAGCGCTGGTATAGCGGCGTGCCCTCGGCAATCTCGTAGCAGTCCCCAAAGGAGTACTCCACATCGATATGCCGGTTGGTAATGACCACCTCCCCGCAGTCCACCACGTCGCAGCGGTACACAATGCCGGATACCTCCCCGCTCAGGCTGTCATCCGAAAGCCCGGTATTTTCCACGGCGATGGCGCGGCAGAGCTCCTTTACAACTTCTATGGTCAGCATTTTCTATCCCTCCCGCAAATTCTCTACCGCCTGGGAGATCCGCCGGGCCACGTCGGGGTCGTTCATGGTGTAAAGGTGGATGCCCTCCACCCCCTGGGCCAGCAGGTCCACGATCTGGTCGATGGCGTAGGCGATGCCGGCGTCCCGCAGGGCGGCGGGGTTCTGCTCGTACCGGCTGATCATCCGGGTAAACTTGGGGGGGAGGCTGGCCCCGCAGAGGGAGACCATCCGCAGGATCTGCTTGGCGTTGACCACCGGCATGATCCCCGCCTCGATGGGGACGGAAATGCCGGCGGCACGGGCCTTTTCCGCAAAGCGGTAGAAGGAATCGTTATCGAAAAAAAGCTGGGAGATAAGGTGTTCCGCCCCGGCCTCCACCTTGCGGCGGAGGTTTTGGATGTCGGTATCCAGGTCCGGGGCCTGGGTGTGGCCTTCCGGGTAGCAGGCCCCGGAAAGGGAAAACCCTCCCTGCCGGCGGATAAAGTCCACCAGGTCGCTGGCGTAGGTAAAGTCGGTTTTGGGCGTCACCCCGGGGACCAGGTCCCCCCGGAGGGCCAAGATGTCCTCCACCCCCTCCTCCCGGAGCTGCCGGAGGCTCTCCTCCACCTCCTGGCGGGTGGAGTTGACGCAGGTAAGGTGGGCCAGGGGCGGGATGCCGTACCGCTGGCGGATGGCCCCGGCGATCTGGGCGGTGACGCTTCTGCCGCCGCTGCCTCCCGCACCGTAGGTGACGCTGATAAAATCGGGCCGCAGGTCCCGGAGCTCCTCCAGGGTGCTCCAGATGGTGTGGATGGAGCTATCCCGCTTGGGGGGGAAAATCTCGAAGGAAAAAACCACATTCTTTTGGGCAAAGAGCTTGGCAATGCTCATGGCAGTACCTCCTTGGGGGCCTTCTCCCCCGATGATGGAGCGCCGCACCCCAGGGCACGGCGGCTTTTGGGGAACCATTCCGGCAAGTGGGGACAAGGCCCCGGCTTAGCCATACCGCCGTCTGCGGCAGATGATGCCTCTATTATACGACATTCCGGGGCGATGGTAAAGCCAAAACGGACAGGATGAGGGAGCAAACACCCTGCGCCGTCCCGATGTATTGCAAAAAGTTTTTCCTCTGCCGCAATATTTCCCCCTTCTCCGGTGTTATATCAACAGGACAGATACCCACCCAATCAAAATTACCGGTAAAGGAGATTTCACCCATGCGTTTGCTACGATGGAGCCTCCCCCTTTTCTGCGCCCTTATCCTGGCCCTGCGCCTTGCCGCCTGCGGGGAGCGGAGCAAGGCTCGCCCCTCCTCCGGCACGCCGGAAACCTCCTCCCTCCCAATCCAGCCCCCCGCAGAGCCGGCGCCGCCATCGGAATCCCCCGCCATCCCCCAGGCCGATGAGGCGCTGGTCAAGGAGATTGTGCTGACCTACGGCGCCGCCGAGGACACCCGAAACACCCCGGGCCGGATCTATCCCCGCAAGCGCAGCCTCTACACCGGCGGGGAGGGCTGGAGCAGCCCGGAGGCGCTAAGCGTCGGGCAGTATGTCACCTACGCCTACATCGCAATCCCCTACGACGACCTGGCCCCCTTCCAGCAGGACAATCCCCCGGGGGTGCTTCAATTCTTCCCCCAGGAGCTGCTGGAGGAGGCCGTCCAACAGCACTTTGACGTCACCACCCGGCACCTGCGAAGCGACCCGGCCTACTACGACGAGGCCCGGGGCGGCTATGTCATGCCGGCGGGGGGCGGGATGGGGGCCCTCCCCGATCTCACCTATCAGTACAACCAGGAGGGGGAGCTGCTCACCGTAACCGTAACGCTGGATTTTCCGGATGCCCCTGACCAGCAGCACACGCTAACCGTCCGGCTGGAGCCGGAGGGGGGCTGGAGGTACCTCAGCGACGAGGTGGGGGAGGCTGCGGGCTGAACCAAGCCAACCGGCCCGGACGGCGGGGGTGCCAGGAGGCGGTCAAGGCGTGTACGTTTTCAGTTACGCACTGCCTAAGAAAGGCCACCAAGACCACCAGCCCGCCCCCACAGTGAAACGGAGCAACAGAGCAACAAACAAAGCACCCACGCTCCCCCCGCAGGGAATGAAAATCCGCCGGAGGCACCACCCGACCGAAGGGAGGGAACCCCCCGCAGGGAATCAGATCCGCCGGAGGCACCTTGTCAGGCCAACCGGAAGGAGGGAG
>JAAWGY010000277.1 GCA_022795575.1 Angelakisella sp.
GGTTGCGCCTGGACGCGCCTGCGGGCGCAGTAACGCGGCAGGGCGGGAAAAGACCTGGCCTGACGGCGTCAGACGGTTGTGAATACAGGTTCTAAATCCGACATCCAATACACATATCCTTCGCCGGTTTTCTGCCCCATTTTATGCCTCACCAGTCTTATCAGCCATTTTACCCTTGGATATTGCCCAAGAAGGTTTTTCATAATGACGCCATCGGCTAAAAGCGCGTCCGGCCTGTTTGAGCGATCGAGGTCTTCGTCAAAGACGGATACCTCCAATCCATCGTACAGCTCAACATCGTTTCCATCAGAATCATTCACAATATCCGCCTGCGAAAATAAATAGATAGGTGATTCATCATCCGGATCCATGGCGCATAATTCGTTAAAATCCAACCAGATTCGGGCTTTATCCAACGGCATATCAGTCCTGCATTTGTCCTGCTTTTCCCGCAGCTCCCCTTTGTATCGATACGGATAAACCTGCGCCATCGGTATCACCTCACTGACGGTGTGCGCTATAAAGCCTTTTTTCAGTACGTGCCTGTATCAAACCCCACCCTTTGGGGTGATATGGCGGCGGGCGGCGCCGGGGCTTACTCGTGGATGACCTGGTAGCGCAGCCGCAGATACGAGTCCTCCAAAACCACGCATTCCCGCAGCTTCAGGACGCCTAATGCCGGCAGCTCGCTTTGGGACAGCAGGGACCGGCCGTCGATCAACGTGGAGGTGTCCCTGCCGCCGATCAAAACCGGGGCGACGACGATGTCCACATAATCCAACAGCTTTTCCCGGAGGAACAGGCCGTTCAGCGTCCCGCCGGTTTGTACCGTGAGCCGTTCACATCCATACTCCCTTTTCAGCGCCCCAAGGGCCTCCGTCAGCGATAATTCCCTTTGGTAGATGATGTCAAACTGTTCGCCCTCCATCCGGAATGCCGGGTGCTTATCGTTGGTGGTAATCAGCACAAAGTGCTTGGACAGAGCGCAGAGATACCGGATGCCGTTTTCGTCCAGGTGGTGGTTATCGATGATCACAAAGGATACCGGCGTTTTGTTGGGCAAATCCTTGGTGTTAACTCCGATTTTGGCCTGTACCCGGCCGGAATTGATTGTCCACAGGTCGGTGGTCTGCTCAATCTCGTAATACTGGTGCAGCCCCTCCCGGAGCCCCGGGATTTTGGGGAAATCCTGGTCCACGTCTAAATCGTCCGTTGCGCCGGTACTGATCTTTCCGTCGACCGACATCAGCATAAATAGTGTTGTAACAGGTCTGTCCATTTTGTCCTCCTATCATTTTCTTTTGCAGAACAGATGATAGCACAGAATGGCCGCGCCATCAACCCCGCTTTTTGATGTCTCGGCTACGCGTTCAGCAGCTCCATAAACTCCTCCCCGGTGATGGTCTCCCTTTCGTAGAGGAACCGGGCCAGCCGGTCCAGCTTTTCCCGGTTTTCCCGCAGGATTGCCGCCGCCTTCTCGTGCTGTTTTTTCACCAGCTCCACCACCTGCCGGTCAACCTGTGTCTGTGTCTCGGCGGAGCAGGCCAGCGACGCGTCGCCGCCCAGGTACTGGTTGGAGACCGTCTCCAGCGCCACCATGTCAAAGTCCTCGCTCATGCCGTAACGCGTCACCATGGCCCGGGCCAGTTTGGTGGCCTGCTCGATGTCGTTGGCGGCCCCGGTGGAGACGGTCCCGAAGGCCACCTCCTCCGCGGCCCGGCCCCCGGTGTAGGTGGCAATCTTGTTTTCGATCTCCTCCCGGGTCATCAGGTAGCGGTTGCCCTCCTCCACCTGCATGGTGTACCCCAGGGCGCCGGAGGTCCGGGGGATGATGGTGATCTTCTGCACCGGCGCGGACTGGGACTGCTTTGCCGCCACCAGGGCATGGCCGATCTCGTGGTAGGCCACCGTCCACTTCTCCTGGTCGGTGAGGATGGCGTTCTTCTTCTGGTACCCGGCGATGACAACCTCGATGCTCTCCTCCAGGTCCGACTGGGTGGCCTGCTGCCGCCCGTCCCGCACCGCCCGCAGCGCCGCCTCGTTGACGATATTGGCAAGCTCCGCCCCCGAAGCCCCGGAGGCCATCCGGGCGATCTGCCGGAAGTCCACCCCCTGGTCCACCCGGATCTTTTTGGCGTGGACCTTCAGGATCTCCTCCCGTCCCTGGAGGTCGGGGAGCTCCACCGGCACCCGGCGGTCAAACCGCCCCGGCCGGGTCAGGGCGGGGTCCAGCGATTCCGGCCGGTTGGTGGCCGCCAGGATGATGACACCTGTGTTGCCCTCGAAGCCGTCCATCTCGGTGAGGAGCTGGTTCAGTGTCTGCTCCCGCTCGTCGTTGCCCCCCATCTGGCCGTCACGCTTTTTGCCGATGGCGTCGATCTCGTCGATAAAGACGATGCAGGGGGCCTTTTCCTTGGCCTGCTTAAAGAGGTCCCGGACCTTGGAGGCCCCCATCCCCACAAACATCTCCACAAACTCGGAGCCGGACATGGAGAAGAAGGGGACGTTGGCCTCCCCGGCCACCGCCTTGGCCAGCATTGTCTTGCCGGTGCCGGGAGGGCCCACCAGCAGGATACCCTTGGGCATGGAGGCCCCGATCTCCCGGTACTTTTCCGGGTTATGGAGGTAGTCCACAATCTCGGTCAGGTTCTCTTTGGCCTCGTCCTCCCCCGCGACATCGCTGAACTTGATGCCCTCGGAGGATTTGACGTACACCTTGGCGTTGGAGCGCCCCATGCCGAACATCATCGAATTGGAGCCGCCGGCCTTGTTCATCATCCGCTTGGCCATCATCTGCCCCAGGCCGACAAACAGCAGGATGGGCAGCACCCAGGAGAGCAGGACGCTGAGGAAGGGGGACATCTCCTCCACGATCTCGCTGGCAAACACCGCCCCGGATTCCCGCAGGCGGTAGATCAGCTCCGGGTCGTTCATCAGGCCGGTTTTATAAATCTGGGCGCCGTCCTGGCTGGTAAAGAGGATCTGGTTTTCCTGGACCTCCACCTGCCCGATCTCCTGCTTTTCGGTCATCTCCATAAAGGTGCCGTAGTCCACCTCCTGGACACGCCGCTGGGCAAGGTAGGGCATGGCCAGGAAGTTAAAGAGCATCAGGCCCAGCAGGGCCAGGGTATAATAGTAGAGCAGCGGCTTTTTGGGCGGGGTTACTTCGTTCATAGCAGTTTCTCCTTTTCTTTATTTTAAGTGATGGTTACAGTATAAGGGGTTTTATTAGCAGATTCAACGTTAGAGTGCTAACGGAGTGTGAATTTATTCTGAACGGTTGTGTGACTTGATGGTTTTGGGTGGGCCGAAGGCCGGAGGGAATCCCCCCGCAGGGAATCAGATCCGCCGGAGGCCCCACCCGACCGAAGGGAGGGAACCCCCCGCAGGGAATAGGATCCGCCGGAGGCACCTTGTCAGGCCAACCGGAAGGAGGGAGCGGGCGCACCGGCAACCTTGCAAGGCCGCTGAAACCTGTCCCCCAGCAGGGCCAGCCGCCCAACCAAGCATTGAGCAACCACACGATGAGATTGAGGCTGTTACCCAAGCAGAAGAACCGGGCCCAGGCGGTCCAGGCGGCGTTAGGGGAGCGCCCCCCAAGCGACTGACGCCTTTGGCCGTCGGGTCCAGGGCGCAGCCCTGGTCGCTCTTTGGTTACTTTCTGG
>JAAWGY010000278.1 GCA_022795575.1 Angelakisella sp.
ACCGCGGCCTGACGGCCTGCCGAAATGCTCTTTGGTCAGGCTGTGACGAAATGGATAGCGTCCTGGGGAGTTTCGCTCCCTGCGGGGAGCGACCAGGGCTCTGCCCTGGACCTGCAAGCCTTTGAAAAGGCTTGACCGAAACTTTTAGCGCCCTGCGGGCCTCTAATTGGCAGGCCCTACTCCAATCCCCGCTCTTTCCCCTCCCGCTTTTTCGTGCTATAATACCCTAACATCATCAAATTCCAGGAGGAGCCCGCCGTGACATCTGCCCCACAAAACCGCCCCCCCTTCTCCCCCGCCCAGCAAATCGACCGCAGCCTCATCACCAAGTACCGCAAAACCATCTGGAACCGCTTCGTCGGCGGCATCAAGGACTACCGCCTCATCCAACCCGGCGACCATATCGCCGTCTGCATCTCCGGCGGCAAGGACTCCATGCTGCTGGCCTGCTGTATGCGCCACCTCCAGCAGTACAGCGACTTCCCCTTCTCCCTGGAGTTTCTGGTCATGGATCCCGGCTACCGCCCCGCCAACCGCCAGCTGATCCTCCATAACGCCCAGCAGATGAACCTGCCCCTCCACGTCTTCGATACCCAGATCTTTGACGTGGTAGCCGATATCCCCAAATCCCCCTGCTACCTCTGCGCCCGGATGCGCCGCGGATACCTCTATAGCCGGGCCCAAGCCCTGGGCTGTAACAAAATCGCCCTGGGCCACCATTTTGATGATGTGGTGGAAACCATCCTGATGAGCACCCTGTATGGCGCCGAGTACCGAACCATGATGCCAAAGCTCCATAGCTCAAATTTCCCCGGTATGCAGCTTATCCGCCCCCTGTACCTGGTGCGGGAACGGGATATCATCGCCTGGAAAAATTATAACCACCTCTCCTTTTTGCAGTGCGCCTGCCGCTTTACCGAGAAGATCGCCGCCGGGGACCAGCCCGGCCAGTCCAAGCGCCAGGAGGTCAAGGAGCTCATCGCCCGCCTCCGCCGGGATAACCCCCAGGTGGATGTGAACATCTTCCGCAGCGTCCACAGCGTCAACCTGGATACGGTGATTGGCTGGCGCAGCGCCCGGGACGGCTCCCACAGCTTCCTGGACCGGTACGACGACGCCCCCGCCCCCGGGGAGGATTCGTAGTGCCGCCGTGGTATGTTCAAATAAAATGGAAATAGCTTTAGTTTGCATTCTAAATAGTATATAGCCTTTCTGGTATGATAATGATATCAATCTGAATCTCATCCGGCAGGACATGGAATCCTCGCCGGGCAAAGGAGTACGCAGAATGGCTGGAAATTACTACACGCCTTTTTCGGTACGGATCCCCGATGAGCTGCTGGAAAAGGTGAAAAAGCTGGCGGCGATGAACAAACGCTCCGCCAATAAGCAGGTGGAGTTTATCCTGGAACGGTTCGTCACGGAGTGGGAGGCGGAAAACGGCCCTATCGCCATCTGGGACGATGAGGCGTAGCCAGGCGGGGGCCCGCTGATGCGGCGCCCTCTTTTTTGGTTCACCGTCAGCTTTTTGTCGGCGCTTTCCCTCACCCTTGGCCTGGGCGGTCTTTCTGCCCTGCCGGTGGCCTGTGTGGGGGCGCTTTGTTGCGTCCTGCTGCCTGCCGCCCCAAGGGTCCGGCGGGGGATGGCGCTGTGCGCCGCCGCCTCTGTGCTGCTGGCCCTGGGCGCGGCGGGGCTGCACCAGCGGCGGCTGGCGGAATGGCAACAGCGAAAGGGCCGCACCCTCCCCTTTACCGGTTGGGTCTTGGAGGAGGACCTTTACACCTGGGGCCGAGGGCGGATCTGGGGGCAGGTTTTGTGGGAGGGGGAGCCCCGCCCGGTGCTGCTGGACCTCACCACCGGCACCAAGGAGGCCCTGCTCCCCGGCCAGTGGGTGGCGGGCAGTATCCTGGTGTGGGAGGCCCGGAGCGATGGGGAGGCCCCCGGCGGGATCTCCCTTTACGGCGCCGCGGCAGCGGATCCGGCGTTTATTCCCGCCCCCGAGGGCTTCCATCCCCTGCCCGCGCTGGCCGCGCTGCGGCGGGAGCTCTCCGACACCGTTTACCGGCAGGCCCCGGGGGATGCCTCCGCCCTGGTGACTTCGATGCTCTTCTCCCGCCGGGACCTTCTCCCCCAGCCGGTGCTGGAGGTGCTGAACCGGGCGGGGGTGCGGCACCTGACTGTGGTGTCCGGCCTCCATCTCTCCATCTTGGTGGCCTGGGTGGGGGCGGCCTGCCGCAGGGCGGGGCTGGGTCCCCGGAGCACCGGTCTAATGGCCATGGGGGCGGTTTGGCTCACCGCCGGGCTGGCGGGGTTTTCCCTCTCGGTCCTCCGGGCGGCGGTGGCGGTAAGCCTCTACCTGGCGGGGCGGTGGCTGGGGCGGCGGAGCGACGGCCTCACCTCCCTGGCTGCGGCGGCGCTGGTGCTGGCGCTGGCCTCCCCGCCGGTGGTCTTCCGGGCCGGCTGGCAGCTGACCTTTTCCGCCACCCTGGGGCTGCTGTTGGGGGCGGCGCCTCTGTCCCAATGGCTCCGGGACCGGTGGCAGGGGTGGTTTGGCCGGGTGGGCAAGGGGGCAGAGGCTCTTGCCGATGGGCTTGCCGCCAGTATTTTCGCCCAGCTGGGGACGCTTCCGGTGCTGGCGGTCCGGTTCGGCACCCTTCCCCTTTGGGGTGTTGTCACCAATCTTTTTGTGATGCCCTTTGTGGGAGGGGTTCTTCTGCTGGGCGGGCTGGGGGCGGGGTGTATCCTTTTGGGCTGGGAGGTTCCGGCGGGGGTGCTGCTGGCTGGGGCCCGGGTGGCCGGCGGGTGCATTCTGTGGATTGCAGGGGCGGTGGCCCGGCTTCCCTGGGGGATAATACCGATACGCTTTTGGTGGCAGCTGGCGTTTTGCTTGCTGCTGCCGGCGGGGCTTTTGAGGTTGGCGGGGTTTTCTGCCCGGGTGACGCCGGGCAGGCTGCGGCTGATGCGCCGGGGGATAGCGCTGGCTGTGGTGGTTTCCCTCCTCTTTGGCTGGTTTTACGGGCGGGGGGAGGTTGTGGTGGATGCCGGGCGGCGGACTGGTTCGGCGGTGGTGGTTGTGTCCGGGGGGACGGTGGCTATGGTATCCGGGGAGGGGGATTACGCCCGGCGGGTGCTTTCGGAGCAGCTGCTGCGGTGCGGGGCGGAGGGTGCGCTGGTGCTGGTTTTTCCCTGGGACGGGGAGGCCAACGAGATCCTTTGGTGGCTGGATACCTTCCGGCCGGATGCGGCGGTGGTACCGGGGGAGCTGATTCCGCTGTTATCGGCGCAGCTGCCGGGGGAATACCTGGAGATTTCGCCGGAGGGGCGGGAGGTATTGCCGGGGGTTTGGGTGGAGCATCCGATTCCGCAGTTGGTTTGCGTGACGGCAGCGGGGCGGCGGGTGGTGAAGAGTCAGGCGGGGTATGGTATGGTGACGGAGGGGGACTTGCCGCCGGGCTGGGACCTGCTGATAGATATGGAGGGGCGGGTTTACCAGCTTAACCGGCGGGTAAAGCTGACGGCACAGCTGCCGGAGCTGTATTGACGCAGTGCCTGTCCGCCCAAGGCCCGCAGGGCGCCAAAAGTTTCGGTCAAGCCTTTTCAAAGGCTTGCAGGTCCAGGGCAGCGCCCTGGTCGCTCCCCGCAGGGAGCGAAACTCCCC
>JAAWGY010000279.1 GCA_022795575.1 Angelakisella sp.
AAACCGCAGCAATACTTGGTGTATTGCAAGGTTTTTTAACGCGGCAGGGCGGGAAAAGACCTGGCCTGACTGCGTCAGACGGTTGTGAATACAGGTTCTGAAGGTGAACCGCAGCGATACCCCGGCCTTTATCGACTGCGGGGGCCTGTTGGAGGCCATCCGCTGCCCCCACTGCGGGGCAGACCTTTTTGACTGGTGGTCCGAACAGATGGACGCCCTGTACAACGGCGGCGGTTTTCCCCGGTTGGCTGTAACCCTCCCCTGCTGCGGCAGGGAAAGCTCCCTGGACCGGCTGATCTACAAGGCCCCCTGCGGCTTCGCCTGCGTCGAGATATCGTTGCTCTACCCCCGTGCCCAGCCGGACGAGGACTGCCTTGCCCATCTCCGTCAGCTGTTGGGCTGCGGGATACGTGTCATCCATTCCCGGATATAGCAAGGCCCCCCGGTAAAAACCGGGGGGCTTTGCCGGGGGAGGCAGTGTTATTTTATAACCTCGTTGGTCAGGTAGCGGAAGCTGCCGTCCTCCAAAAGCCGGACGGTGAGGCGGTAGGTGTCCCCTTCCGGGACACCGGTTGCGTAGTTGTAGTTTACGTAATCGATGGCCAGGCGGTCCCCTTCCTGGGCGTGCCCCACCACCCGCAGGCACTTGGGGCCGCCGCCCCGCCCGCCCTCGTAGTGGACGGTGCCGGTCTGGGCGTTGTAGTCAATCTTGCGGGAGCTGCTAAAATCGCTGGCGCTGATATCGTCAAAGTAGCGGGAAAGTGTCTCCACCATCTCGTCCACCGGCCAATCGCTGCCACCAAAGTGGTCCCAGGGGGTGTCGTCGTTTTCGTAGCCGTAAATTTCTTCAAAAAGCCAGACGAGGTTGCCTGCTTCCTTGGCAGAGCTCCAGGCACTGTTTCCCATAGCCGTGTACGCAATGGGGACGATATAGGTGTGATACAGCCGCTGCCGCTCCTCTGCGTCGCTGTAGAGGGCCCGGTCGTTGACCACCCGCGGATTGTTGGGTTCGGTGAAATCGTCCTTCAGGATCAGGTAGCCGTATTCGTTGAGTGTACAGGAATAAACAGGGTAGCTCTGGTCATCCTCGTTGAGGCTGTTCCAGCCTTCCCCGGCGCCATACCGGTAGGCGACATCCCCGGCGTCGCAGAAAAAGTGCTGGTAATAGAGGCTCGGCCTGTCAAAATAGTCCCAGCTAAAGGAGTAGATATAAAGGTCCCCATCCTTCTTTTGTTCCACCGCCGCCAAAAAGTCCTTTACCGGCTGGGCATTGGTCAGGGGTTCCCCGTCCCATATGATCACCGAGGGGCGTTCCAGCGCCTCCCGGTAGAGGGGGGATTCGGCCAGCTCCTGGGGCGCCAGCTCCGGGTAATCGATCACCGCCGGGCTGCCAGCAGGCTCCCGGGCGGGGGCTTGCGGATCCGCCTGGGAGGGGGACTCGCCGGAGGGAGCCTCCTCCGGGGCAGGCCGGGAGGACTGCTCCCCCACCGGCGCGCCCCCCGACGCCATGGACGGAGGGGTGCTCCCCTTCCCTCCCCCGCTGCCGCAGGCGGCCAGGGAAGCGATTAAAAGCAGGGCTGTCATCAGCCCAAGGACACGATTCCGCATTTGTGAAAATCCCCTTTCTGTTTTTACTTTGCTGTCTTATATCAGATAACGATGGCAAAGGACAAAATATTGCAGTGGTAAGAAAGTTTTTCAATCATTCATCGATGAATAGAAAGGGGGGCATCTACCAAGCTTCCAATAAACCTTACCTTCCCCAAGAGGCAGGGGGTTCCGGCCAAGAGGGGGAAAAAGTGTGAAAAGGCTGCCTCCGCAGAGGCGTTTCGGAGCGCAACCGAGCGAAGCGAGGCTCTTAGCGCGGAGATGGGGCCCGGAGGGCCCCTCTGTTCGCGTCGAGCGAGCGCAGCGAGCGGATAACCCCGCCGACCGCGGCGGGCCGCTCCAAACAAAAAAACGGTCCTTCCGGACCGTCTTTTTTGTTTGGAGCGGGTTACGAGGCTCGAACTCGCTACCTCCACCTTGGCAAGGTGGCGCTCTACCAGATGAGCTAAACCCGCATACAGGAAGGGCCTGGGGGGCAGGCCCTTGGGGAGATGTGCCGCACCTTTTGCGGCGCGGTTTTGGGGAAAACCTGCGGGCCGGAAAGCGGGGTAGGCCCCCGGCCCTCTGCCATGCGGCACTGGTGGCTCCGACTGGAATCGAACCAGTGACACGGGGATTTTCAGTCCCCTGCTCTACCAACTGAGCTACAGAGCCATTTGTGGCGGGAAGGGAAGCATCCTGTAAGACACTTCCCTTCTTTGCGCTGGAGCGGGTTACGAGGCTCGAACTCGCTACCTCCACCTTGGCAAGGTGGCGCTCTACCAGATGAGCTAAACCCGCGTATGGTGGCTCCGACTGGAATCGAACCAGTGACACGGGGATTTTCAGTCCCCTGCTCTACCAACTGAGCTACAGAGCCAAAGTGGCGACCTGGATGGGGTTCGAACCCACGACCTCTAGCGTGACAGGCTAGCGTTCTAACCAGCTGAACTACCAGGCCAAATAATGGTGGGAACAACAGGGCTCGAACCTGTGACCCTCTGCTTGTAAGGCAGATGCTCTCCCAGCTGAGCTATGCTCCCAAGCTCCTTTAAGCCCGCCTGCGAAGAGGCGTAGGCCCAAGCAACGGATATTATTTTACCACAGGGAAATGCCAAAGTCAACCCATTTGAGCCAGATTCCGAGATTTTTTTTACAAAAAAAACAAGGTATTTCTTCCCCCGCCCTTCAAAAAATAGGATTGCCCACAAGGACGCGAAAAAACCGAAAACAGGAAGAAACGAGGAAACCGTCATGTATGAGGAAAAGCTCTTAGAAGAGATCTTCCAGAACGCCAACACCGGCATCTATTCCATCGATACCATCCTGCCCAAGGTGGAGAACAGCAGCGTCTCTGCCGAGCTGCTCTCCCACCAGGCAAAGCTGGCCGAAATCGCCCGCACCGCCCGGCAGATGATGGCGCAGAAGGAGATGGACCTTACCGACACCGGGGTACTGTCCCGGATGGGCATCTGGACCGGGGTACAGCTGAACACGCTACAGGACAGCTCCACCTCCCACATCGCGGATATGGTCATCAAGGGGGACACCATGGGCATCACCAAAATGACCCGGGAGCTCAACCAGTCCCAGGTCATCGATCCCCGGGTGCGGGACCTGGGGGAGGAGCTGGTAAACACCCAGCGCCGCAACATCGAGACGATGAAGAAATACCTGTAAAGGACAGGAGGGATCTGCCATGAACCAGCGCACCCAAAAGCAGGAGGGGGACGAAACCCTCTACCTCCACGGCAACCTGGCCAGGATCGACCAGGAGGACCGGGCGGGCCACGCCTACGCCACCAACGCCCTCACCCAGTACGACATCCCCACCGGAGAGGGCTATTGCGAGGAGACCGACCTTTCTGTGGAGGACGCCAAGCGCCGGGTGGACGAAAACCACAAGTGAACCAAAGCGCCCCGGCAGGGCCCTATGGGCGCGCCCTGCCGGGGCGCTTTGGCGGCTGAGAAGCTGTACCAATAGCCGAAGTGCGCAGATTGGCGAGCAAATTTTTTGACTGCCGATGCCAAAAAAGCGCAGGAATACTGTGTGTATTTCAAGG
>JAAWGY010000280.1 GCA_022795575.1 Angelakisella sp.
GTCCTGGGGAGTTTCGCTCCTGCGGGAGCGACCAGGGCGCTGCCCTGGACCTGCAAGCCTTTGAAAAGGCTTGACCGAAACTTTTAGCGCCCTGCGGGCATGGCTGCGGACAGGCGCTGCAAAATTACGCCAGAAAGGAGGCGCCCCAACAACGATGTCCTTCTCCTACGACCTCCACATCCACACCTGTCTCTCCCCCTGTGGCGACGACCAAATGACCCCCCCCAACATCGCCAACATGGCCACCCTCCTGGGCCTGGACCTCATCGCCATCACCGACCACAACACCACCCGCAACGCCGCCGCCGTCATGGAGGCGGCAAAGCTCTTCCACCTCCCCCTAACCGTCATCCCTGGCATAGAAGTCACCACCGCCGAGGAAATCCACGTCGTCTGCCTCTTCCCAACCCTCCCCGATGCCCAAGCCGCCGGCGAGGAAACCGAAGCCTCCCTCCTCCCCGTAGAAAACAACCCGGAAATCTTCGGCCAACAGCTCATCATGGGCCCCCAGGAGGAACCCCTGGGCCAGCTCTCCAAGCTCCTCATCAATGCCACCAGCCTGTCGATTGACGATATGCCCGCCTTCGCCCGCCGCTATCATGGGATCGCCATCCCCGCCCATATCGACCGCCCCTCCAATAGCGTCTTCGCCAACCTGGGCTACTTCCCCGATTACTTGGACTTCCCCTTCGCCGAGGTCTGGAACCCCGAGACCTTCTTTGCCGACGGAAAGCACCAAGACATCCGGGACCGCTGCCTCATCCTCAAGGATTCCGACGCCCACCGCCTGGAAAGCCTCAAGGAGGGTGGCCCCTGCCCCTGGCCGGAACACCCCCTCGATTCCCCCCAGCAGCTCCTGGACCTCCTCTTTGGCCAATAATCCCCCGCTCCCGGCACAGACAAAACCCTCATACAGTCCATAACGGATTTTTTGCCGCCATTTGTACAGCGGGTATTTCGCCCGGGACATCTGCATATGCTATTGCGGTGAATATTTTAGGTACCAACACCGGAGCAGGCGGCATGGCGGGTAACGTTCCCGTCCGGCTGCGTAGGGCGGTTGGGAGAAAAAGGAGGATGGGCCTGTGCTGGAGCGGGAATTGGAGGTGCTGGCAGTGGCGGTGGCCGGACCGGTCATCGGCTCCGCCATCGGGGTGGCCTTTGCCCCCCATGGCAACGTCATCGGGGATATGCTATCCTTTGCCGGCGGTACCATGCTGGCCATCTCGGTGCGGGAGCTCATCCCCGAGGCCTTCGCCAAATGCGGCCTGCTGGGTACCGCCCTGGGGGTGGTCATCGGCCTGCTGGTGATGTCCGTCCTGGAGCGCCTATTTCCCCACCATGAGAAGCAGCGGGAGCTGGAGCGGGCCTCCCTGATGATGATTGTGGGGATCTTCCTCCACAACCTCCCCGAGGGGATGGCCATGGCCGGCGCCAGCTCCATGGAGGACCCCCGGGCCCTTGTCACCGTGGCCCTGGCCATCGCCGTCCACAACATCCCGGAGGGTATCTGTACCTCCGCCCCCTACTATCTGGCCACCGGGCGCCGCCTCCGGGCCTTTCTCTGGTCCTCCTCCACCGCCCTGCCGGTGCTGTGGGGCTTTGTTTTGGGCAAAACCCTCTTCCGGGGGATGACCCCCTTTGCTATGGGGATTATGGTGGCCGCGGTGGCCGGCCTGATGATCCACATCAGCTGTACCGAGCTGCTCCCCACCGCGTGGCGGGAGGGGGGCAAGGGGCGGCTCCGGCCCCTTCTCTGGCTGGTTGCAGGCTTTCTTTTTGTGGTTTTGTTGGGAAAGGTGTAGATTTTTGCAAAAATAATACGGATAGGAAAGGCGGACTGCATCCCCAAGGAGGGGATAGGCAGTCCGCCCTTTTGGTTTTTATCAATTTACCGCTTGCCGTGGAACACCCCGCCAATGCCGTTGCCCAGCAGCACAACGCCCCCGTAGGCAATGGGGTAGACCCAGGCGGTCAGGTTGTAGAACAGGAACAGGGTGGGGACAAAGAGCAGCAGCGCCAGCACCGGCAGCAGCGGCTGGAACCCCCTGCGCAGCCCGCACACCACCCCCGTAACCAGGGCGGCAAGGGGCATGACGCAGAGCATCAGGAAGATGGCGGACCCGGTGTCCCTCATCAAAAGCGGCAGAAGGTAAAAGATGATCCCCAAGGCGATCCCGTAGGGCAGCAGCGCGGCGGCCTTCTGTTTCATAGTCATTCCTCCAGTTCAAAAAGGGCCTCCACCGTGGTTTGCAGGCAGCGGGCCAGCCGCATTGCCAGCTCCAGGGTGGGGTTGTACCGGTTGTTTTCGATGGCGATGATGGTTTGGCGGGATACCCCCAGCAGCTGGGCCAGATCCTGCTGCCGGTAGCCCTTGGCCTTGCGCAGCTCCCGGATGTGGTTGGTCATAGCCTTACCCACAGCAGCGCCGCCCCGCCGGCAGCGGCGGCGGCAAGGCAGGCCGTTCCGCAGGCCAGCAGCACCAGCCGGGCCAGGGGGCCGGTTTCGTAGGAGTCCTCGTCCTCCCGGACGGCGCGGCGGGTTAATACCAGCCGGGAGGTGGTCTGGACCAGCGCCGCCGCCCCCAGCAAAAGATAGGGCAGCGGGTGGGGCCAGCGGTGGTAAAGGCAGAGCTGGCAGGCCTCGTACAGCGACCAGGCAAAAAGCGCCGCCCCCAAAAAGAGGTAGGCGTTCCGCTGCGCCTGAAAGAGGATCTGGCGCTCCATCTCGTCCATCCTGCGTTTTGTCGTCCTTTTCATCCGGTGGCCTCCAAACCGTCATCGCTTCCGCAGCCGTGCCGCCGGTTCAGGCCTTGCCGGTACGGCTGCTTCTGCTGCTATCATACCAGCGCCGGGGCAAAATGTCAAGAGTTCTTTACATTTTGCCCGTTTTTCCCCTCCGGAGATCCCCTTTTTGGATAGGTGCTGCCGAAGGTCGCTTCGTCAAACCGCCCGTCAAAAGAACCAAAGCGGGCAGCCACCCGTGGATGGATGGCTGCCCGATAGATTCCGGTTTACCGTCGGAAGCTTGCTTCATGGTGCAAGGTATTGATCGTAAAGCTCACAAAGCCCGCTGTCTGCTCCTTCAAATACCATTTTTCGTGCCGTGGCCCAAAGCGGTATTTCTTCATCCCCGCATTTAAGGACGGGCAGATTCCGAATCCCGCTGAACGTTTCCCACAGAAAGCCGCGCTTTTTTAGCCCCTTTTTCAGCATGAGCTCTCCAACATAGGTAGCATAACACGCCGAAAAGCTTGACAGCTTCCACTTGGCGTCCTTTTGCCCCGAATATTTGGCACGGTAGCTTATCAGGATTTTTTCCACACAAAGGACGCTTTCCCTTGTCCAGTCCAGCACGATACCGTCGCATTCGGCGTATTCTACAGCGTTTTTTGCCATCACCTTAAAATTCATGGAAGCTCCTTTGTCAATTACCAATTTGTTGAACCGATTATAGCACAGGGCCCCTGCGATATCAATGTGCTTTTGTAGAAACCGTATCTTAGAACCTGTATTCACAACCGTCTGACGCCGTCAGGCCAGGTCTTTTCCCGCCCTGCCGCGTTACTGCGCCCGCAGGCGCGTCCAGGCGCAACCGC
>JAAWGY010000281.1 GCA_022795575.1 Angelakisella sp.
AGGCGGCTCTTAGGCCGGCCTCCCCTGAAAGGGGAGGTTGCCCGTAGGGCACGTTCCCGAAGGGATGCCCGCAGGCGACGGAGGGGTTCCCCCGCAGGGGCCGCTCCCCAGCTCCCTTACAGCGCACCCACAAATGCAGTGCGCCTATCAACAAACGGTAGGGCCTGTGCCAAAAACACAAGCCCTGCTGTTGTTATAGTCGTCCTGGGGAGTTTCGCTCCTGCGGGAGCGACCAGGGCGCTGCCCTGGACCTGCAAGCCTTTGAAAAGGCTTGAGCGAAACTTTTAGAAGCCGTACCGGCACCCCCTGTGCCCAGATTTAGAGGCTGTATCATTCGCCAAAGCACGCAGCTTGGCAAGCGAATTCTTCGACCACCGCCCAAAACGGTGGTCATCGTTTTTTCTCCAAACGGGATGCCTCCCGGCAGCAGCGTTTATTTCCCCTTTTTCCTGGAAGCCACAAATAGAACCAGCATCACAAGGATGTACACGGCGTAAAGAGTATAGGTTATGGCGTTGCTCCAGGGGAAGCTGGCCGTCGGATGGGTGACGGCGTACACAAGGAAGATAACCGCAGCAATCAGCATCACCCAGGCGATGCTCCTAAACATCTTTCTGTCCGGCATCACAATACCTCACCTCTCCTATTCCAGCGGCTCCGCCCCTGCCAGCCCCTCGATGCTGTCCACCGGCAGCGAAAAGACCACGCCCCCCTGCTCCCCCTCCAGCGTCAGGCTTTGGGCAATGGCCCGCATGATCCCCGCCTTTTGAGCCCGGGGCGCCAGGATGGCCACCAGCTCCCGCTCCTTTTGCAGCGATATCCCGTAAAACTTCTCCGCCTCGTGGACCCCCGCCCGCCGGGCGTGGAGCAGCGTTCCCCCTGCCGCCCCCGCCGACCGGGCCGCGTCCATCACCTGGTCGGTCTGTCCCTGGTCCACCGACGCCACAATGAGCTCGTAGCGGTACCCGCCCGCTCCCCGGTTCTCCTCCATCCCTCTCGCTCCTTCCGTCGTCTCCTCCGGCACCGGCCGGGACAGGCAGGCCGCCGCCCGCCGGCTGATGCCCGACAGGGGCAGCGTAAACAGGATCCCCTTCCCCGGGCGGCGCAGATGCAGCCCCCGCACCAGCTCCCCCCGGATCAGCGGCACCAGAGGCTCCGGCGCCAGCGTCAGGATCACCGCCTTGTCGGTCTCCCCCAGCCCCAAAAAGTCCAGCACCTCGCTGGAGGCCGTGCCCCTGCCCAGCATCCCCAGGTGCAGGTGTACCCCCAGCCCCCCGCAGATGCGGGCCACCGCCTCCCCCCTGGGCCGGTCCACGATGGTAACAAGCAGCTTCAGCCGCGCAAGCCGTTCCATCAGCGCCACCTCCTTGTTGTCATTCCTCCCGGCCGGGGGGGAGCGCTTTGCCAATCCCCATAGCCTGCCGCCATGCCGGCGGGGGGCCGTCGTCCCCCCAGTACTCGTCCAGCTGCCGTATCCTGTCCCCCTCCAGCCGGAGGAAGGATACCGCGTGGAAGGCCGTGTCCCCCTCCCGGGGCCGCACCCGGGCCACCGTCACCAGCAGCTCCCCCATGGCCTCCCGGCGGACCACCTCCCCGGTCCAGCTGCCGGGGTATTCGCAGTTGGCCCGCAGGTATTCCTCCACCGTAAACTCCTCCCCGGTGCAGTGCCACCGCACCGTCGCCTCCGGCAAAAACCACCGCCGGATGGCCTCCGGATCCTGGGCCAGCACCGCCGCCCAAAAGGCATTTTCGTCAAAACCCGCCATGTCTCACAGCACCTCCGCAAGGTCGTATTCGATGATGTCATCCAGCACGGCCTCCGGCATCGGCGCCGCGGTCCGCAGCTTCATCTGGTACCACAGCCCCAGGATCTGGATGGTCACTAAGGGCGTCATGGCCACCAGCGCCACAATGCCAAAGGCATCGCCGAGGATATCTCCCCCCAGGGCCTCGCAGGCCCCCATGGCGAAGGGCAGCAGGAAGGTGGCGGTCATAGGGCCGCTGGCCACCCCGCCGGAGTCAAAGGCAATACCGGTAAAGATAGGGGGCACCACAAAGGAGAGGCCCAACGCCAGGGCGTACCCCGGCAGCACAATCCAAAGCAGGGGGATGCCCCACAGGATGCGGGCCATAGAAAGGCCGATGGAAACCGCCACGCCGATGGAAAGGCTGTACTGCATGGCCCGCTGGCTGATGGCCCCGGAGGTGGTCTCCTCCACCTGGCGGTTGAGGACGTGGACGGCGGGCTCCGCCGCCACGATGTACCAGCCCATCACCGCCCCCAGCAGGATCAGCGCCCAGGGCCAGGGGGAGGTGGCCAGGGAGGAGCCGATAAAGTGCCCGGCGGGCATAAACCCCACGTTTACCCCGGTAAGGAACATAATGAGCCCCAGGAAGGTGTACCCCATCCCCACCGAGATCTTGATCAGCTGCCGCCGGTTAAACGCCCGGGTAAAGAGCTGGAGGAGCAGCAGCACCGCGGCGATGGGGAGGATGGAGGTAAAGACCTCGCCGATGTAGTGGGGCACCCCCACCGCAAAGGATCGGGCCATATCGAAGGAGGTGGCGATGTCCGGCACCTCCACCGGGGAGTAGGAGGCCGAGGAGGGGTTGTAGCAGATGCCCAGGATCAGCACCATCAGGATGGGCCCGATGCTGGAGAGGGCCACCATGCCAAAGCTGTCCTCCTGGGAGGTGCTGTCCGCCCGGGTGGAGGCCATACCAACCCCCAGGGACATGATAAAGGGGACGGTGATGGGGCCGGTGGTGACGCCACCGGAATCGAAGGCCACCGCCAAAAAGGACTTGGGGGCGAAGAGCATCACGGCAAAGACCAGGGCGTAAAAGAAGAGCAGGAGGCTGCGCAGCTTGATCTTGAAGAGGGTGCGGAGCATGGCCATCATCAGGAAAAAGCCCACCCCAAAGGCCACCGTCAAAATCAGGACATGGTCCGGGATGGCGGGGACCTGCCGCGCCAGAACGGTGAGGTCCGGCTCCGCCATGGTGACGATGACCCCCATGGCAAAGAAGACCAGCATCACCAGCCCGATCCGCCGGGTGCGGGTCAGGCGGGAGCCCAGGGCCTCCCCCAGGGGCATCATGGCCATATCCGCCCCCAACGAGAACAGCCCCATCCCCACAATCAGCAGCACCGCCCCCGCCAGAAAAAGCAGGAAGGTGCCGATGGGGATGGGGATGAGAACGACGCTGAGCACCAGGACGATGGCGGTGATGGGCAGCACCGAGGCAAGGGCCTCCAGTATCTTCTCCTTGATCTTTTTGTTCATGCTGCCTCATCCTTTCATCCCCATGGTGTCGCGGTGCAAAAGCGGCAGAGGACGCCTCCTCTGCCAGCCCCCCCTTTCCACAGTGCCGGATATCCTCCGCGCCGGGGAGGCTGCCGGGGCAGAGTGGTTCTCCGCCTCCTTCCTATTTATTATAGCATAGGAACCAGCCAAAAAAAACAACTTCATGTAAATGTCCGGTGAAAATTTTTGAACCTGTATTCATAACCGGATGATGCAGGCAGGACAAGGGATTTTCCCGCCCTGCAAGGCAAAAAACCGCAGCAATACTTGGTGTATTGCAAGGTTTT
>JAAWGY010000282.1 GCA_022795575.1 Angelakisella sp.
CGCGGCGGGCTGTTTTGGGGAGAAAGCGGCTACTCCTAACCCCGGCCGCGGTTTGCGCTTCCTGGATAGCAGGGCAACAAACCGCAATAGCCCCCATCCTCACCAATAAGCCGCTGTTCAAAACCGCGGCCTAACGGCCTACAACAAAACGGCAGGGCCTGTGCCAAAAACACAAGCCCTGCTATTGTTATAGTCAACCTGGGGCGTTTCGCCCGCTGCGGCGGGCGACCAGGGCTCTGCCCTGGACCTGCAAGCCTTTGAAAAGGCTTGACCGAAACTTTTAGATACCGTACCGGCGAACGCCGTGCGCAGATTGGCAGCAGCCCTTTGCCCCTCGGCCCTGCCGCCAAGCAGCAGGCTTGTCCGCTCCCCTACCGCGCCAGCCGCTGGTAAACCTGCATCTCCCGGCGAAGGCGCTGTGCCAAGGTAGGGGTAAAGGTGCCAGGCAGCGTGCGCCAGCTCCAGTTTCCCCCCAGGGTGGAGGGCGTGTTCATCCGAGCCTCGCTCCCCAGCCCCAGCAGATCCTGGAACTGCACCACCGCCAGCTCCGAGGCAGCAGCCCAGGCAGAGCGCAGCATCCCCCAGTGCCACCCCTCCGCCTCGCTGAGGCGCAGGTACTCCTTGGCGTAGGCAACCTCCTCCTCCGAGGCAGAGGCCACCCAGCCCTGAATGGTGTCGTTGTCGTGGGTGCCGGTGTAGATGACGCTGTGCTCCCCGCAGCAGTGGGGAAGGTAGTCGCTGCCATGCTCCCGGTCCCCAAAGGCAAACTCCAGTACCTTCATCCCGGGGTATCCGGTATCCCGCAGCAGCTGGCGTACCGTGTCGGTCAAAAACCCCAGGTCCTCGGCAATGATCTCCCGGGGGCCCAGCTCCCGCTCCACCGTCCGGAAGAAATCCAGCCCCGGCCCCGGCCTCCAGCGGCCGTTTCTGGCGGTGTCATCCCCCGCGGGGATGGCGTAGTATTCGTCAAACCCCCGGAAGTGGTCGATCCGCAGAATGTCGCAGATGGTAAACTGGAAGGCAATCCGCCGCAGCCACCAGCGGTAGCCGTCCTCCTTCATCCCCTCCCAGTCAAAGAGGGGGTTGCCCCAAAGCTGCCCGTCGGCGGAAAAGGCGTCCGGCGGACAGCCCGCCACCTCGGTGGGGCGGCGCTCCTCGTCCAGCTGGAATTGCTCCGGGCTGGACCAGACATCGGCGCTGTCCCCGGAGACGTAGATGGGCAGGTCGCCGATGATGGAGATGCCCCGCTCGTTAACATACGCCTTAAGGGCGCCCCACTGGCGGAAGAAGAGGTACTGCACCCCCTGCCAAAAGGCGATGTCCTCCGCCAGCTCCTCCCGGGCCCGGGCCAGGGCGGCGGGCTCCCGCAGCCGCTCCCCCTCCGGCCACTGGGACCAGGGGAGGCCGTGGTACCGGTCCTTCAGCGCCATAAAGAGGGCGTAATCCTCCAGCCACTCCCCCTGCTCCCGGCAGAAGAGGCGGTAGTCCTCCCGGTCCTCCCGCAGCAGCCGGGCGCAGGCGGTGCGAAGCACCGGGTACCGGGTGGTGTAGAGCAGGCCGTAATCCACCCGGGCCGGGTCCCCGCCCCAAAACAGCTCCTGGTATTCGCTGGGGTGCAGCAGCCCCTCGGCGGCCAGGTCGTTTAGGTCGATAAAGTAGGGGTTGCCGGCGTAGGAGGAAAAGGACTGATAGGGGGAATCGCCGTAGCTGGTGGGGCAGACAGGCAGGATCTGCCAGCAGGACTGGCCCGAAAGGGCGAGAAAATCGGCGAATTCCCGGGCGGCGGCCCCCAGGGTGCCGATGCCGCAGGGGGAGGGCAGGGCGGAGACAGGCATTAAGATACCGGCTCTTCTCACGGGCAAAACTCCTTTGTTCGGTAAAGTTTCGGGGATATCACAGCGCCATCAGCAGGACGCCTGCGCCGATGAGCACGCAGCCTGCCACTGCCTTGGGCCCGGGGCGTTCCCCCAACAGCAGCATGGCCAGGATAACGGTAAGGACAACGCTAAGCTTATCGATGGGAGCCACCCGGGACACCTGGCCGGTCTGGAGGGCGCGGTAGTAGCAGAGCCAGGAGGCGCCGGTGGCAAGGCCGGAGAGGACCAGGAAGACCCAGCTGCGGCGGCTGATGCCGGCAAGGCCGCTCTGAGCGCCGGTAAGCAGCACCATCCCCCAGGCCATCACCAGCACAACGGTGGTGCGCAGGGCGGTGGCAAGGTTGGAATCCACCCCCTCTATGCCAAGCTTGGCCAGGATGGCGGTAAGGGCGGCGAAGAGGGCGGAAAGGAGGGCAAAGGGAAGCCACATAACAGTCATTCCAGGGGTGGGTTGATTTGGCGGACAAAAAAGACCCCTGCTCCTACGAAGTATTGTAGTCCGAAATGGGGGCAGCGTCAAGGGGAAGGATATGTTGGGAGTGACTAAAAAGTGTAGTTTCTCGTCCCATTCTGGTAAAAGTCCAAAACAAGGCGATGATGATAAAGGTTTAGCGCTTTAGAGCCTATTCAGGATCTCCCGGTGCGCCGAATTGGTAGGGATTTTTACGTCCTGCAAGGCAAAAAACCGCAGGAATACTTGCTGTATTGCAAGGTTTTTTAACGCAGCAGGGCGTGAAAAGACCTGCCAAGGCGGCGTGCTGGGAGATTCTGAATAGGCTCTTAGAAGCTGTCCCCACCGCCCAGGCGCGCAGCTTGGCGCTGGATACAGCCCGAAAGCACCGGCAAAAGGGTGCAGGGATACCGGATCCCTGCACCCTTCTGTACATCAGAGAGCGCCCCCCGCCAGGGGGATCATTCCTTTACAAAAAGCGGGATCGTCCCCAGGTAGATGATATCCTCCCGCTTGGCGGCGTCACCCTCCGCCAGAATCGCCGCCCGGGCAACCACCGTGCCCCCGGCGATTTCCACCAAGTGCTCCACCGCGGCAAGGGAGCTGCCGGTGGAGATCACGTCGTCCACGATGCCAATCCGGGCGCCCTTGATGAGGTTGATGTCGTCCTCGTCCAGGCAGAGGATCTGCTCCTGGTTGGTGGTGATGGAATTTACCTTGGTGACGATGGGGTTCTTCATGTACCCCTTTACCGATTTGCGGGCGATCAGATACCGGGGCATCTTCATCACCTTGGCCATCTCGTAGATCAGGGGGATGCTTTTGGCCTCGGCGGTGATGAGGTAATCCAGCGGGGGGAGCTTGGCCGCCAGCTCCCGGGCGCAGGGCTCCACAACGTCGGTATCCCCAAAGATAACAAAGGACGCAATGGAAAGGGTGTCGCTGATGGGCACCACCGGCAGGCTCCTTTTGACGCCGGCTACTGTAATGTCGTAATGTTCCATGGCTGTTCTCCCTTTCAAGATGGATTTGCGCAGGGGGTGCCCCCCTTACGTTCGAGTCTGCTCAGCATCTCCCAGTGCGCCGCCTTGGCAGGGAGATGCTGAATAGGCTCTTACAATGATACACCAAACCGGCCGGTCACACAAGCGGTTTTCTGACTCCCTTTTCGGAAAAGTGTTCCTAATGCATAAATTTTGAAATATTTGGTGTTTTTCCTTATTTGGCTGATATTTTTGCCAAAACGCTTTCAATGGCAAG
>JAAWGY010000283.1 GCA_022795575.1 Angelakisella sp.
CTTTGCCACCCACATCGGCTGCGCCTTTGAGCAGAACCTGGGGGATGTGGCCTGCGTCTCCTGCGGGCAGTGCATCGTGGTCTGCCCCACCGGGGCCATTGCCGAAAAGGACAACACCAAGGACGTCTGGCGCGCCCTGGAGGATCCCACCAAGCACGTGGTGGTCCAGACCGCCCCCTCCATCCGGGTTACGTTGGGCGAGGCTTTCGATATGCCCATCGGCACCAACGTCAAGGGCAAGATGGTCTCCGCCCTGCGGCGGCTGGGCTTTGACGCCGTCTTTGACACCGACCTTGCCGCCGACCTCACCATTGTGGAGGAGGCCAACGAGCTGGTGGAGCGGATCAAGAAGGGGGGCACCCTGCCCATGATCACCTCCTGCTCCCCCGGCTGGGTCAACTACTGCGAGCACTACTACCCCGAGTTTGTGGAGAACCTTTCCACCTGCAAGTCCCCCCAGCAGATGTTTGGCGCCATCACCAAAACCTGGTACGCCAAGCGGATGGGGCTGGACCCCAAGGACATCTTTGTGGTGGGCATCATGCCCTGCACCGCCAAAAAGTTTGAGGTGGCCCGGGAGGACGAGGCGGCGGCGGGGGTTCCCGACGTGGACGTGGCCCTCACCACCCGGGAGCTGGCCAGGATGATCGACCGGGCGGGGATCAACTTCCCCAACCTGCCGGAGGAGGAGTTTGACAGCCCCCTGGGGGATTCCACCGGCGCGGCGGTGATCTTTGGCGCCACCGGCGGCGTGATGGAGGCGGCGCTGCGCACCGCGGCCCAGTGGATTACCGGCAGCGACGCCGCCCCGGTGGAGTTTACCGAGGTCCGGGGCGTGGAGGGCGTCAAGGAAGCCACCTACCAGGTAGGGGACCTGACCCTGAACGTGGCGGTGGCCTCCGGCCTTGCCAACGCCAAACGGCTGCTGGACAGCGTAAAGAGCGGGGAGAAGACCTACCACTTCATCGAGATCATGGGCTGCCCCGGCGGCTGCGTCAACGGCGGCGGCCAGCCGGTGCAGCCGGCCCGGGTCCGCAACTGGGTGGACCTGAAGAGCCTGCGGGCCGCGGCCCTTTACGAGGAGGACAAGAGCCTGCCGCTGCGCAAGTCCCACGAAAACCCCACCCTCCAGCAGATCTACAAGGAGTTCCTGAAAACCCCGGGGAGCCATGTGGCCCACCAGGTGCTGCACACCTCCTACCGCAAGCTGGACCGGTTTACCGCAAAATAACCGCTGCCCCCAGCGAAAAGGCCCCTGCCGCCCATAATGGCGGCAGGGGCCTTTGCCGCGGGGCCGGGCCAAAAAAGACGCTCCCCCGGCGGGGCCGGGCCTTGCTTTTTCCCCGGCCATCCGCTATAATAAAGAACGTTCGTTTTGCCACGGGCCCCTTGCCGGCGCCGCGGCAGGTGCATCCTAAAAATGGAGGTCCCGCTATGAACCAAAAAGAGATCGGCGAGCTGCGCCGCCGCTTCCGCCCGGAAAAAAACGCCATCAGCCGCATCTACGGCTGCTATGTCAACAGCCGGCGGGAGGTGATCGCCTATGTGGACGGCTCCCTGGGGACGATGCCCCAGGAGGAGGCCGAAAAATACCTGGAGCTGCTGAAAAAAGCCCTCTCCGGCACGCCGGGGAAAAACCTCATCGACATGGTTTTTTCCACCCGGCAGGTGGTGGACAGCGAGGAGCACCGGCGGCTGATGGCCCTGCGGGACTCGCAGCTCCGGGACCGGGAGATCCGGGAGGAGTTTTACCGTAAGGTCATCGACAGCCTGGAGATGGACGGCAGCAACTACCTGATCCTGCTGGCCCACGACAGCTACGACCTGCCCCACCGGGACCGGAACGGGGACCGGCAGGCGGGGGATTCCGAGGAGGTGTTCTCCTATATCGTCTGCTGCATCTGCCCGGTAAAGGACGGCAAGCCGGCGCTGGGGTACTGCCCCGGGGAGCAGGAATTCCACAGCTGCCTTTCGCTACAGATCGTGGCCCCGCCGGAGCTGGGCTTCCTCTTCCCCGCCTTTGACGACCGCACCGCCAACATCTACAGCGCCCTGGCCTACACCCACAAGCCGGACCAGCTCCACCAGGAGTTTCTGGACGCCATCTTCCACATCGAGGAGCCCCCCATGTCCGCCGGGGAGCAGAAGGAGGCCTTTGAATCCGCCCTTGCCCAGTCGCTGGAGGGGGCTTGCAGCCTGGGGGTGGTCCAGGCGGTCCACGAGCGCCTCACCCTGCGCATTGAGGAGCACAAGGAGAGCAAGGACCCGGAGCCCCTGGCGGTAACGGCCAAGGAGGTGGGGGGCATCCTGCGGGACTGCGGGGTGGCGGAGGAGCAGGTGGAGGCCTTTTGCCAAAGCTGCGGCAAGCAGTTTGGGGAAGGGGCGGCGCTGGCCCCGGCCAACCTCATCGACAGCAGGAGGTTTGAGGTAAAGACCGGGGAGGCCACCATCTCCCTGGCCCCGGAGCGGAGCTACCTGGTGGAGGACCGGGTTATCGACGGCCGCCGGTACCTGCTGATTCCGGTGGACGAAACGCTGGAGGTCAACGGGCTGCCGGTGGAGTGAGGCCATGGAATACATACCTGCCAAATCCATTGTAAACCGCGCCAAGGATCCCGGGTGGTTCGGGGCCATCTACAACATGAACATCTACCGGGGGTGCTGCCACGGCTGCATCTACTGCGACAGCCGCAGCGACTGCTACCACAACACCGATTTTGACCGGGTGAAGGCCAAGGCGGACGCTCTGCGGATCATCCGGGACGATCTGGCCCGGAGGGCAAAGCGCGGGGTGGTGGCCACCGGGGCTATGAGCGACCCCTACAACCCCTGCGAGGCGGAGCTGCTGCTGACCCGCAACGCCCTGACGCTGCTGGAGGCTTACCGCTTCGGCACTGCCATTGCCACCAAAAGCGACCTGATTCTCCGGGACATCGACATTCTTTCCTCCATCCGGCAGACGATGCCTGCCATCTGCAAGATCACCATCACCACCTGCGATGACGAGCTTGCCGCCAGGATAGAACCCCGGGCGCCCTCCCCTACCCGCCGGTTGGCGGCGGTGGAGGGACTGAGCCGGGCGGGGCTGTTTACCGGGATCCTGATGATGCCCATCCTCCCCTTTTTGGAGGACAACCCGGGGAACATCCGCGACATTGTTGCGCGGGCGGCGGGGGCGGGGGCCAGGTTTATCTATCCGGCCATGGGGATGACCTGCCGGGCGGGGCAGCGGGAGCATTTTTACCGGGAGTTAGAGGTGGCCTTTCCCGGGCAGGGGTTGGCGGAGCGGTACCAAAAGCGCTACGGGACGCGGTACTACTGCACCAGTCCCCGGGCCCGTGCTTTGTGGGAGGTTTTCCAGGAGGAATGCGACCGTTTGGGGCTGCTTTACTCCATGAAGGAGATTGTTGCGGCCTCCTGGCAGGGGTGCGAATCGGGGCAGCTTAGCTTGTTTTGAGGGCGGCGGCTTGTCCCACAGGTTGTGCCCGCCGGGGCTTCCCGGCCGCAGGTCCAGGGCCGCGCAGGCCCTGGTCGCTCCCGCAGGAGCGAAACTCCCCAGGACGACTA
>JAAWGY010000284.1 GCA_022795575.1 Angelakisella sp.
AGCGCAGGAATACTGTGTGTATTTCAAGATTTTTTGGCAAAGGCAGGCGGAAAATTTGCCGTCAAGATGCGTGCGGCGGCTATTGGTACAGCTTCTAAGCCCGGGGCAGCGACGGGACGCCGTGTGGCGGAGAAGGGGAGGACGGCAGCCTCCCGGCAAAGGAGAAGGGAGGGCCTATGGAGGAACAGCTGAGCATGGCGGGCAGCCTGCTTGCCCAGCCGCTCCCCGCGCGGCTGCGGCCCCAGACCATCGACGAGGTGGTGGGGCAGCAGCACCTTTTGGGGGAGGGGAAGGTGCTGCGCAGGATCATCCAGCAGGACATGGTCTCCTCCATGATCTTCTGGGGGCCGCCGGGGGTGGGGAAAACCACCCTGGCCCATGTCATCGCCAACCATACCCGCGCCAAATTCATCAACTTTTCCGCCGTCACCAGCGGCATCAAGGAGATCCGCGGCGTAATGCAGGAGGCGGAGGAGAACCGCCGCTTTGGGGAAAAGACCATCGTCTTTGTGGACGAGATCCACCGCTTTAACAAGGCGCAGCAGGACGCCTTTCTCCCCTTTGTGGAAAAGGGCAGCATCATCCTCATCGGCGCCACCACCGAAAACCCCTCCTTCGAGGTCAACGGGGCGCTCCTTTCCCGGTGCAAGGTGTTTGTCCTAAAGGCGCTGGAGGAGGAGGCCCTCACCGGGCTGCTGGAGCGGGCCCTTGCCAGCCCCAAGGGCTTTGGGGGCCAGCAGGTGGAAATCCCGGGGGAGGTGCTGCGCCTCATCGCCAATTTTGCCAACGGCGACGCCCGCGCCGCCCTTTCCACCCTGGAGATGGCGGTGCTCAACGGCCAGGTGGAGGATGGCGTCACCACCGTTACCCGGGAGGTGGTGGAACAGTGCACCTCCCGCCGGTCCCTCCTCTACGATAAGAACGGGGAGGAGCATTACAACCTCATCTCCGCCCTACACAAATCGATGCGCAACTCCGACCCGGACGCGGCGGTTTACTGGCTGGCCCGGATGCTGGAGGCGGGGGAGGACCCCCTTTACGTCGCCCGGCGGGTGCTCCGCTTTGCCAGCGAGGACGTGGGCCTTGCCGACCCCCGGGCGCTGGAGATTGCCGTAGCCGCCTACCAGGCCTGCCACTTTATCGGGATGCCGGAATGCACGGTGCACCTCACCCAGGCGGTGGTCTACCTTTCGGTAGCGCCCAAGTCCAACGCCCTCTACCTGGCCTACGAGGCGGCCAAAAGGGACGCCCTGACCCAGCTGTCCGATCCCGTCCCCCTCCACATCCGCAACGGGGTAACAAGCCTGATGCGGGAGGTGGGCTACGGCGCGGGGTACCAGTACGCCCACGACACCGAGGAAAAGCTCACCGATATGCGCTGCCTGCCGGACTCCCTGCTGGGGAGGGAATACTACCGGCCCACCACCCAGGGGCTGGAGGGGCGCTTTCAGGACCGGCTGGAGCAGATCAAGGCCTGGAAACGGGAACGGGAGAAGCCGTGACCCTGCGGAGGTTTCTTTCCGTGCAGGGAGAGCCTGAATAGGCGCTGCGAGGAGGCTACATGAGGAGACGGAGGATCGGCGGTTTTTTACTGGCTTGTGCCCTTGCTTTTACAGGCTGCGGTGGGGCGAAGGAGACGCCCCCGCCGGAGCTGGCCGCTTACGACACCCTTCTGTCCGGGGATCTCTCGCTGGTGGAGGACGGAGAGCGGGAGCGGTGGGGTCTGGACGAATGGATGGCCCTTGTCCTCGTCCCCGGGGAGGTGGAATACACCTGCTTGGATCTGGACGGGGACGGCATCCGGGAGCTGCTGCTCCAGCGGGTGGACGACCCGGGCGGCTACAACGGCGTCTTCTGTTACAGGGACGGCAAGCTCCTCTGCTGGCAGAGTGATGGTACAGAGGGAAGCTGCCGGGATTACCCCCTCCGGGACGGGCTCATGGTGCGGCAGTACGACTTTGATGCTGGGTGCTCCCATACGCTGTTCCGTTACCAGGCCGATGGCACCGAGAAAACGGTGACGAGCTTCTTTGCTTGGGCCGGGGAAGAAGGCCTACAGCCCCTCCCGCGCTACCAGCTGGACGGCAAAGAGGTGAGCGCGGAGGTGTACCGCCAGGAGCTTGCCCGGATGGTGACAGACCAGCTGCCGGATCGTTCTATCTGGACAGCCCTGTAGTCCTGCAAAAAGCCCGCCCCCCGGCGCTCTGGCCGGGAGGCGGGCTTTTGTTACCCCGGCAGCCGTGCCACCATGCCGCCGATGTAGTCGCTGTCGATGACCTGGAACCGGTCCTCCGGGGGATAGAGGGCCCCGCCGTAGTAGATGGCCCGGTTGTTGCTCACCGAGGTGTCCTGCCGGGCCTTGTGTGCCGCCAGGTGGATCTGGTCGCAGCCGGTTTCGGCGATGATCCGGTCCATGTTCCGCGCGGTAATCCCCGCTCCCGGCAGGATCTGGATCCGCCCCGCCGCGTGCCGGATCATCTCCCGGACGGTGCCGGTGCCCAGGGAGACGTCCGCCTCCTGGCCGCTGGTCAGTACCCGGGTGATTCCAAGGTCGATGAGCTGGTCCAGGGCCTGCCGCCAGTCGGGGACCACGTCGATGGCGCGGTGAAAGACGCTCTCCTTTCCCGCGGCCTGGGCCAGCCCGGCCAGTACCCCGGTCCGCTCCCGGTCCAGCGTCCCGTCCGGGTGGAGGAAGCCGAACACCAGCCCGTCCGCCCCGTGGGCCAGCAGCAGCCTGGCGTCCTCCACCGCGGTGGCAAACTCCGCCTCGGTGTAGCAAAAGCCCCCCTCCCGGGGCCGCACCATAGCCATAATCCTCATGCCGGTTTCCCGCTTGGCAACAAGCAGCTCCCCGATGGTGGGCGTCAGCCCGCCGTGGAACAGGTCGCTGTTCAGCTCCGCCCGGTCCGCCCCTGCCCTGTGGGCCTGGATGACGTCGTCGGCGCTGCCGCAGCAGACCTCCAGCTGTATTTTACCCATTTTTTTACACCGCCTTTTTTCCATAGTTCTTGGTTTATTATACCGCCTTGCCGGTGCGATGGCAATGGGGAAACGGCGGAGAGACAGACGCTCGAAAAAGGCAGAAAACAGGAGCAATAGAAACAAGGAAAATCATCAGCCTTATACAAACAAATTTACACTTTTTTTCTAATTTATGAGGAGATAAAGCGTCTGCACAGGTGTCCGCCGGGACCGGTTGAAGGCATCGTTTCCCTTGGGCTAAGCTGTGTCCCTGTCTGCCCCTGCGCCGGTGGCTTATTGACATAAAATCGAATCGAATGATATAATAAGGTAGTAACAGTTTACAGCTTTACCCCTTTTTTCCAGCTGCGAACCAAGGGGATCCAGCAGCCGAATGGAGAGCGCGGAAATGAAAGATAGACCAGAGCAAAACGGGAGAAATACAGGGCATTCACTGCTTCTTTCGGTAATCGTGGTTTTTTGTATCCTGGGAATGGTGTTGTTCTCGGTTGCCCAAAAGATTTCCCGGGAGATGGCCGCCTCGGCTATCCAGAACCTGAGCGAGAGCTTGGACCTGATCCAGTGCACCATCGAGTCCATCCTGA
>JAAWGY010000285.1 GCA_022795575.1 Angelakisella sp.
CGCAGCAATACTTGGTGTATTGCAAGGTTTTTTAACGCGGCAGGGCGGGAAAAGACCTGGCCTGACGGCGTCAGACGGTTGTGAATACAGGTTCTCAGAGGCGAAGCCCCCGACCAGGGCGTGTATACAGGCTTCCGGTGCCGCCCCCGTCTTTCGAGGGGGCTGGCGGAGGGGGAGCAGGGAACAGGAGGGACTGTGATGGAAGGACAGGGTTTTGTCATCACCGATTACGCCGCCGGGGAGGCGAGGCTTTCCCCGGTGACGGTGGCGATGGTGGAGGAGCAGGTGGGCAAGCTGCAACCGTGCCAGCAGTTCCGCATCGAGCCGGAGCCCCCTATCCCGGCGGGGGAGGGGCTGGAGCTGATGGCGGTAAACTGCGTCCGGGACCCGGAGGACGGCGGCATGATGCTGGTGGCGCTGCTGCGGGCCCCCGGCGGGAGCGACCCCACGTCGGGGTATGTGCAGAGCATCTCCTCCGCCAAGGGGGCGGAGGGGAACCAGAAGGCGCCCCTTACCTCGGCGGAAAAGGCGCTACAGGTCATCTCCCAAATGGTGGAGACCGGGGAGGTGCCGGACTTTAGCCGGGGCTGGCAGCCGGTGCAGCTGAGCATAGCCACCCCGGAGGAGACCCGGCGGATGAAGTCCAAGGAGCGGCAGACGGCAGCGCTCCGGGACAACAAGGGCGGCAAAAAACGCAACTGGTAAAAACTGCCGGGGCCCGGCGGCGGGGCGGGGAGCAGGGCAGCCGTCTGCTTTTTGTCCCCCTGGGGCCACGGACAGAATATAACAGCAAAGGAGTATATCGCAACATGGGAAAGTATTTTAGCGACGTGGTGGATAAGGCGCTGGAGGACATCTATTACTGCTACGACAACGACCGGGCCAAGGCGGCCCTGGCGGCGCTGCAATCCGCCGCGGCGGCGGGGGACGGCGACGCCTCCTATATTGCCTCCCGGTGCCTTTCCGGCCCCCAGTACAGCTGGAAGTACCACCCCTACCCCGAGGATGACGACGGGGTGGAGTACTACGTCCGCCAGAGCATCCGCCAGGGCAGCGCCATGGGGGTGCTGGGCGCGATGCGCTGCGGGATGCTGACCCCGGAGATGGAGGAGGCCATGCCCTTCGCAAACCTCAAGGAGGCCTGGAACGTGGTGCTGGAAAAGGCCCAGGCCGGCTGTCTCTTTGCCCAAAACATGATCGGCAACACCTACTTCTGGCTGGATGTGGTCCGCATCGAGGGCAAGGGCCCGGAGAGCTTCCCCTCCAAGGAGGCCTTCGGGGCCTACCTGCGGGACTGCACCCTGGCCTGCATCCCCTGGTTTGAGGCCGCCTTCCGGGGCGGCATGGGCTTTGCCGGGCGCAACCTCTACAACCTCTACAACGACGGCGAGGAGGGGCTGGTGCCTCCCCAAAAGGAAAAGGCCGCCCAGGTGGAGCAGCTGGGGGCCTCCTTGGGCTACCCCGACTGGCTGGAGCGGTACGGGAGCACCCTCATCAAAACCCAGGGCCGGGAGAAGGAGGGAATGGACCTCTGCAAGGCTGCCGCCGAAAAGGGGCACCTTTCCGCCTGGTACCATGTGGCCAACGCCTATAAGACAGGCAAGTTTGTCCAAAAGGACTGGGCCTACGCCATGGCCTGCTGCGAAAAGGGGCTGGCGGACAAGGAGAGCATCGGCTGCGCCAACGTGGCCGGGGAGATGCTCTTTTACGGCGGGGACGGCGTTCCCCAGGACTACGCCCGGGCGGTGCAGCTCTTTGGGCAGGCCCACGCCCTGGGCAACAACTGGGGCAACGACATGGCGGGCACCTGCTACCTCTTCGGCTACGGTTGCCAGCGGGATCCCGCCCGTGCCCGTACCCTCTTTGAGGAGGCCAAGTACACCTCCGACCTGAAGAACTACGGGCTGGGCCTCATCTATGCCGACGGCCTGGGTGTGCCGGAGGACATCAAGAAGGGGGTGGAGTACCTCCAGAAGGCCCCCCAGTACGCCCCTGCCCAGGAGGCGCTGCTCCGCTTTAAGAAAACCCTCTTTGGCAAGTGGGTCCGCAGATAAAAGCTTTTCCGCCATAAAAAGGACCGCCGCCCCGGCTTGGGGCGGCGGTTCTTTGCAGGCTGTGTGTTTTTTACCGGAGCAGGTAGGCGGCGTGGGCCAGGGAATCCAGGTTGATGGCCTTGCCGATGTCGTAGACCTGGCGGCCCAGGTCGGCGTGCTGGGTGATGCGGGCCAGGGCCACCACCGACCGGATCAGCTGCTGCTGGGTGGTCTCCCCCTCCCGGGCGGGGAGGAGGCCCAGGAGGATCCGGAACAGGGCGTACTGCTCCGCCAGCAGGATGCTGTGGTACTCGAAGGAAAGCCCCCGCAGGAAGTAGGAGAAGGGGAAGGTGGAGGTAAAGATATAGCTGACAAAATAATTCTCGATGGCCTGGGCGTACTGGGCAAAGATAGGATCCGCCTTTTGCTGGCCCTGCTGGAGCAGGAAGGCCATAGCCTCCTCCCCCAGGTAGTACTCCCGGGCGGAGTTTTGGCCGCAAAGGGGTTTGAGAGCGGCCCAAACCTGCCGCAGCACCGGCTTGCGCACCGCTGTCATCAGGTGGACCGCCGGCAGCTCCAGGGCAGAGAGGTGGGCGTTGCGGTTGTACTCCATCCGCTCAAAGAGGCCGGAGAATTCCCCGGCCTTGGCCTGGAGGAGGAATTGGGCGGCTGCGTCGGGGATCTGCTTTTCCTGGTTGGAGCGGAAGAGGCGGTCGGCCCGGCGCATCAGCAGGCCGATGGCCAGGATCCGCTCCTGGATAGTCGCGTCCTGGTGCTGCATCAGCTCCAGGCAGGCATTGCGCAGGGGCTGGCAGTAGGGGGCGGGGACGGCGCCCTTACCGCCGCCGGTATGGAGGGGTTCCATCTTATCGATGGGGTCGGCGGGGTCCAGCTCCCGCCGGAACCGCTCGAAGACCACCGGCTCGCCGGAGAGCAGGGCTACACGGGCGGCTTCCTCGCAGGAAAGGGAGAGGGAAAACTCCAGGGTATGGGGGAGGAATTGGTTTTTGCGCCGGGGGTAGATGGTGCAAGTGCCGCAGAGGGAATCCGGCCCCAGCACCCGGAAGATATGACAGCCGCCGTCACTGTCCTGGAAGATACAGCGTCCATCGATTCGCAGGGCCATAATGGCGTAGCTTTCGTTGGTGCCGGTCTTTTTATCCCGGATCAGCCCTACCGAGCAGAGCTTATGGAAATCCGGGTCCTGCACGGCCATATAGCGCAGGTAATGCTCCTTGTCCACGGTTACTCGCCAGCTATGGCAACAGTTATCGGTGCAGGCTGGGCCGATGCAGGCAAAGTTTCGGTAATAGGTGGGCTGTATGATTTCGATTTCCTTGGTGGCCATAAAGAAATGATCCTCCTGTAGCGAAATGACAGCTCCTATTTTACCATTTGGGCGGGGGTTTGTAAAGGCTGTGGGGGTGCGCGGCAGCCTGTCCCACAGGTTGTGCCCGCCCGGGCTACCGGGCCGCAGGTCCAGGGCCGCGCAGGCCCTGGTCGCTCCCGCAGGAGCGAAACTCCCCA
>JAAWGY010000286.1 GCA_022795575.1 Angelakisella sp.
TTTAGGCCGGTGAACCCAAAATGCGCCCGCCAATTGCATCGGCGGGCTGTTTTGGGGAGAAAGCGGCTACTCCTAACCCCGGCCGCGGTTTGCGCTTCCTGGGTAGCAGGGCGGGAAACTGCGATTGGCTCTATCCTCACCATTACGCCGCTGTTCAAAACCGCGGCCTGACGGCCTATTACAGAACGGCAGGGCTTAGAGCCTTGGTACAAGCCCTGCTGTAACGATAGCCGGCATGGGGCGTTTCGCTCCTGCGGGAGCGACCAGGGCTCTGCCCTGGACCTGCAAGCCTTTGAAAAGGCTTGACCGAAACTTTTAGCGCCCTGCGGGCCCTTTGCGGGCAGGTGCTGCAATGGGGATGCGCCGGTGGAGCATCTTCTGCGGCAGCGGGGGCCATCCCCCCGGGAAACAAGAAAAGGAGGACTCTATGGACAAGCAGGTAAAGTATATCTTCGTCACCGGCGGTGTGGTCTCCGGCCTGGGCAAAGGCATCAGCGCCGCCGCCCTGGGCCGCCTCCTCAAAGCACGAGGCCTCCGAATCGCCGCCCAAAAACTGGACCCCTATGTCAACGTGGACCCCGGTACCATGAGCCCCTACCAGCACGGCGAGGTCTTCGTCACCCAGGACGGCGCCGAAACCGACCTGGACCTGGGCCACTACGAGCGGTTTATTGACGAGGACCTGAACCGCTTCTCAAACCTTACCTCCGGCAGAGTCTACCAGCAGGTGCTGCAAAAGGAACGCCGGGGAGAGTTTTTGGGCAGTACCGTCCAGGTGATCCCCCACGTCACCGGTGCCATCAAGGAGTTTATCGCCGCCCTGGCCCGCCGTACTAACCCGGATGTCATCATCACCGAAATCGGCGGTACCATCGGCGATATCGAAAGCCAGCCCTTCCTGGAGGCCATCCGCCAGCTCTCCCGGGAGGTGGGCCGGCAGCATTGCCTGTTTATCCATGTGGTGCTGGTGCCCTACCTGCGCTGCTCCGGCGAGCATAAAACCAAACCCGCCCAGCATTCGGTCCGGGAGCTGCGAAGCCTGGGCATCATCCCCGATGTCATCATCGCCCGGTGTGATGAGCCCCTGGAGCCCGGGATTCTGGAAAAGCTTGCCCTCTTTTGCGATGTCCGCCCCCAGTGCGTCATCGAAAACCGTACCCTGCAAAATCTGTATGAGGTCCCCCTGATGCTCCGGGAAGCCCGGCTGGATGATATCGTCTGCCAAACCCTGTGCCTGCCGGATGCCCCGCCGGATATGACCGGGTGGGAAACCCTCTGCCGGCGGGCCGCAGCCCCCGCAGGGGAGGTGGAGATCGCCCTGGTGGGCAAGTATGTGGAGCTCCACGACGCCTACCTCTCGGTGGCCGAGGCCCTGGCCCATGGCGGCTGCGAAAACGATGTCCGGGTGCGGATCCGCTGGGTGGATGCCGAGGGCCTTTCCGGGGAGAATATGGCTGAGCAGCTGGCGGGGTGCGGCGGCGTAATCGTCCCCGGAGGCTTCGGGAGCCGGGGCGTCGGGGGGATGATCTCCGCCGCCCGGTATGCCCGGGAAACCGGCCTGCCCTACTTCGGCATCTGCCTGGGGATGCAGACGGCGGTAATCGAGACCGCCCAAAGCCTGCTGAAGCTTACCGGGGCCAATTCCAGCGAGCTTGACCCCGATACCCCCCATCCGGTGGTCCACCTGATGCCGGACCAGGAGGGGGAGCTGCCCAAGGGCGGCACCATGCGGCTGGGCGGCTATCCATGCCGCCTGGCAGCAGGCAGCCGCTTGGCCGCGATTTACGGGACAGAGGTGGTGGAGGAGCGCCACCGCCACCGGTACGAGGTAAACAACGCCTACCGCTCCCGGCTGGAGAAGGAGGGGGGATTGGTCCTCTGCGGGCTTTCCCCCGACGGGCGGCTGGTGGAGGCGGTGGAACGCCGGGACCATCCCTTTTTTATAGGGGTGCAGTATCACCCGGAGTTCCGGTCCCGCCCCAACCGCGCCCACCCCATCTTCCGGGCCTTTGTGGCGGCGGCGGTGGAACGGAAAAACCAAGGAAAGGAAGGCTGACGCTATGCTGACTGCGATTGTGGGAATCAACTGGGGGGATGAGGGGAAGGGCCGGATGGTGGACCTCCTCTCCCAAAGCTGCCAGGTGGTGGCCCGGTACCAGGGGGGGAACAACGCCGGGCACACCATCCTTGCGGGAGGGGAAAAGTTTGTGCTGAACCTGCTGCCCTCCGGTATTTTGCGGCAGGAGGTGGTAAACATCCTGGGGCCGGGGATGGTCATCGACATCGCCCACCTGCGGGGGGAGATGTCCCGGCTGGCCCAGCGGGGGGTGGAGATTGGCCCGGAGCGGCTGAGGATCAGCGGCGGGGCCTGCATCTGTTTGCCGGCCAACGTCCGGCAGGACTGCCTGGAGGAGGACCGGCTGGCGGGGGCAAAATTTGGCTCCACCCGCCGGGGCATCGGGCCCATCTACGGGGACAAATACATGAAAAAGGCGCTACGGATGGAGGACCTGCTGGAGCCGGAGCGGCTGGAGCGGCAGCTTGCGCGGCTGCTGGACTGGAAGAACCTGCTGCTGAAAAACGGCTACGGGGCGGCGGAGGAGACGCTGGAGGCGACGCTAAGCTGGCTGAGGGAGCACGGGGAGCCGCTGAAGCCCTACATCTGCGACACGGGGGCGGTGCTGGAGGAGGCCATCGCTGCGGGGAAGGAGATCCTTTTCGAGGCCCAGCTGGGGGCGCTGCGGGACATCGATTACGGCATCTACCCTTACACCTCCTCCTCCACCACGCTGGCGGCGTACGCGCCCATTGGGGCGGGGATTCCGGGGCGGAGGCTGGACCGGGTGGTAGGGGTAATGAAGGCTTACTCCACCTGTGTGGGGGAGGGGCCCTTTCCCTGCGAGCTTTTTGGTGCGGAGGCGGAGGCGCTGCGGGAGGCTGGCGGGGAATACGGGGCGGCTACCGGGCGGCCGCGGCGGGTAGGGCCGTTTGATGTTCCGGCCAGCCGGTACGGGGTACGGGTACAGGGGGCGGACGAGGTTGCGCTTACCAAGTTAGACGTGCTTTCCGGGATGGGGGAGATTCCGGTTTGCACGGGGTACCGGGTTGACGGGGTGGTAACGGAGGAGTTCCCCAGCGGGGGGAGGCTGGAGCGGGCGGAGGCGGTAGTGGAGCGCTTGCCGGGGTGGGGGTGTGACATTGGCGGATGCCGCCGGTGGCAGGAGCTGCCGGAGGAGGCGCGGCGGTACGTGACGTACTTGGAGGAGGCGGTGCGGTGCCCGATCCGGTATGTTTCGGTAGGGGCGGACCGGGAGGCGTATATTCTGCGCGAGTAAAAGGAAGAGCCTGTCCCCCAAGGCCCGCAGGGCGATAAAAGTTTCGGTCAAGCCTTTTCAAAGGCTTGCGGGTCCAGGGCAGAGCCCTGGGCGCTCCCGCAGGAGCGAAACTCCCCAGGTTGACTATAATAACGGCAGGGCTTGTGTTTTTGGCACAGGCCCTGCCGTTTTGTTGTAGGCCGTCAGGCCGCGGTTTTTATCGGCGGCGTTTGGGTGAGGATG
>JAAWGY010000287.1 GCA_022795575.1 Angelakisella sp.
GAAGTTGGTCAGGTGGGAGAGGGTGGATGCGCAGAACAGCACCTTTTTCACGGCTTTGTCCCTCCCTCCGCCTCGTCCTCGCCCTCCTCCCCTTGGGGGAGCAGCCTTTCGCTGTGGTTAAACATACAAAAGGCGGTCATCAGGATGATCTTGATGTCAAAGAGAAAGCTCCAGTTTTCGATGTAGTAAAGGTCGCATTTAATACGCTGGGTAATAGAGGTGTCCCCCCGCCAGCCCTGCACCTGGGCCCAGCCGGTGATGCCGGGGCGCACCAGATGTTTGAGCATATACATGGGCACCTCCTCCTTGAACCGCTCCACAAAGAAGGGGAGCTCCGGCCGGGGGCCAACGATGCTCATATCCCCCCGGAGGACGTTGTAGAGCTGGGGCAGCTCGTCGATGCTCAGCTTGCGGAGAAAGGCCCCGATGGGGGTGCGGCGGTCGTCGGTTTTGGTGCTCCAGGCGGTTTTGTCCCGGCCGCTGTCGTCCACCCGCATGGAGCGGAACTTGTACATCAAAAAGGGCCGGCGGTTCAGGCCCACCCGCTCCTGGCTGTAGAACACCGGCCCCGGGGAGGTGAGTTTTACCAGCAGCGCCACCACAAGGAGAAAGGGGGAGAGCGCCACCAGCGCCGTCAGCGAGATGGCGATATCGGTGGCCCGCTTCAGCACCCGGTTCATGGCCCCGTCCAGGGGGATGTGCCGCAGGTCCATCAGGGGGATGCCCTCGATCTCCTCGATGTGGATCCGGGAGGGGAGGTACTGGGCGTAGAGGGGCAGCAGGCTGGACTTGACGCCGTACTTTTCGCAGATCTCCAAAAGGTGCTGCAGCTGGGGGTACTGCTCGTAGTCCAGGCAGAGGACCACCTCGTCGGGGGTGTGGCAGGCCAGGTACTTCTCCAGGTCCTGGATCCGGCCCTCCCGGGGGAGGAAGGAGAGCTTCTGGCAGGGCTCCCGGTTGCCCAGGTAGCCGTCCACATAGCAGCCCAGGGCCTTGTTGGCGATTAGCTTGGTGCAGAACTCCTCCGCCATCTCGTTCCAGCCCACGATTAGGAAGTGCTTTTGGTTGCGCCCGTCGGCCCGCATCCTGCGCAGCAGCCGCCGCAGCAGGTACCGCATGGCCCCCCCCGCCAGGGTGTTCAGCACAAAGAACAGGAACAGCACCCGCCGGGAAAGGTTGACCTCCTTTGCCAAAAAGGCCAGCATCTGGACAAAGACCAGCCCCAGGATGTTGGCCTGGATCAGCTTGCTTGCCTCGGTAAGGAAGCCCCGGTAACGGAAGGAATCGTGGAGCCCCAGCCCCCGGTAGAGGAGGGCGTAGAAGGGCAGGATGATTACCAGCATCTGGAGATAGACGGTAAGCGCCAGGTAGCCGGTGCCCTGGTACCCCAAAAAGCGCAGCCAGTAGGCGGCGGCCATGGAGCAGGCACAGATAGCCCCATCCAGCAGGATGAGGCACATATTCAGGATTCTTTGGTTGGACTTAATCAAAAGGCATCCTCCCTGCCGGACCGCCCCCGGCTGTTATTCGGCGGTGTGCATCTCCAGGCCGATGGCCTCGGCCACCTCCTGCATCCCCCGGATGGTCTCGGCGATGACGGCGTCCAGCTCCATCCCCAGCCCCTCCGCCCCCTTGACGATGACCTCCCGGTCCACGCCGGCGGCAAAGCGCTTGTCCTTAAACTTCTTCTTGACGCTTTTCACCTCGATATCCATCACGCTGCGGGAGGGGCGCATCAGGGCGGCGGCGGTGATGAGGCCGGAAAGCTCGTCGATGGTGTAGAGGGTTTTTTCCAGCCGGGACAGGGGCTCGATGTCGCTGCACATCCCGTAGCCGTGGCTGGCCACGGCGCGGATCACCGCCTCGTCCACCCCCTTTTCCCCCAGGATCTCCTGGACCTTGGCGCAGTGCTGGTCGGGGTACTGCTCGTAGTCCAGGTCGTGGAGGAGACCCACCACCCCCCAGAGGTCGGGGTCCTCCCCGTTTAGGGCGGCAAAGTGGCGCATGACACCCTCCACGGTGAGGCCGTGCTTGCGGAGGGAGTCGCTTTGGTTATACTGGCAGAGCCATTCCCAGGCTTGCTCCCGGTTTGGGATCATATGGCTACAGCTCCTTTCTCTTTCGCTTGGTATATTAGAATAGTTTAACACGATTTTTGGGGAAATGCAAATATACCGGGCGGCTGGGCGCCCGGCTTGCTGTGGGCCGTTGCCGCGGTGCTGCCCCCCAGGCCGGTTCCCCGGGCGGCTGCTACAGCGCCATCCTCCGGATGCGGTCCATGGCCTCCTCCATAACCGGGTTTTCCACCGTGCAGGCGATGCGCAGGTACCCCTCCCCGCAGGCCCCAAAGGTATCCCCCGGCAGCACCAGCACGTGGGCCTCCTCCAAAATCCGCCTTGCCGCCTGGGCGGAGGTAAGGCCGGTTTCCCGGATGCTGGGGAAGAGGTAGATGCTCCCCTGGGGCATGGGCACCGACATCCAGTCCACCTGGTTGATCCGGCCGGCGGCGCAGGCCATCCGCTCCCGGAACTGCTGCCGCAGCGGCGGCTCCAACCGCTCCCGCCCCCGCAGCGCCCACAGCGCCCCCCGCTGGGAGACCGAGGGGGCGGAAAAGACCACGTACTCGTTAAGCTGCTGCACCGCCCGGATTACCGCCGCCGGGGCGACGATGTTGCCCACGCGGAAGCCGGTCATGATGTAGTTTTTGGAGAAGCTGTTTACCGTGATCGTCCGCTCCGCCATCCCCGGCAGTGCCCGGATGGGGAAGAACTCCTCGCCGTAGCAGAAGTTGGTGTAGATGTCGTCCGCCACCACAAAGAGGTCCCGCCGCTGGCAGAAGAGGGCCAGCTCCATCAGCCGCTCCCGGCTCAGGCAGCTGCCGGTGGGGTTGTTGGGGGTGTTGATGAGGATGGCCTTGGTCCGGGGGGTTACAAGGCCCTCCAGCCGCTCCATATTGAGGGAGAAGTCCTCCTCCCCGTAGGTGGGCAGAAACACCGGCACGCCCCCCGCCGTCTGCACCTGGTCCGGGTAGCAGGTAAAGTAGGGGTCCGGGATGATGACCTCGTCCCCCGGGTTCAGCAGCACCTGCATGGCCAGGTACATCCCCGTCAGGCCGGAGGCGGAGACAAAGACCTCCTCGTCCGCCACCTGGTCGCCGTACGCCTCCCGGTAAAAGCGCCGGATCTCCTCCCGCAGCTCCGGGTAGCCCCGGGGGTCGGTGTATTTGGTGTGCCCCGCCAGGGCGTCGGCAAAGGCCCGCTCCACGATCTCCCGGGGGGTGGGGACGTCCGGGTCCCCGATGGAAAGGTTGATCAGGTCGCTGTACTGCCGGGACAGGCTGGCGGCCTCTGCGATGGCGCTGGTTTGGGGGGTGAGGAACCGGTCTCCTAAGATGCTTTTCATGGTGAATATTCTCCTTTGATGGTTTTTGTGGTGGTTGAGGGGGGCGGGGGCTGGTGGTCCCAAAATGCGCCCGCTTACAGCGCCTGCGGCGCGCAGCGGGCTGTTTTGGGGAGATAGCGGCTACTCCTAACCCCGGCCGCTGGTT
>JAAWGY010000288.1 GCA_022795575.1 Angelakisella sp.
CCCCAAAAACTTGAAATACACCAAGTATTCCTGCGTTTTTGGCGCTTTGACAGGCGGAAAAATTTCCTCGCCAATCTGCCTGCCCCGGCTATTGGTACAACTTCTGAAATATTTGGGGTGCCGCTGTCGTTCTATTCAGTAAGAAGCCATACCCCCATTGGGGGAAAGGAAGGAGTGACTATACCATGAATGAGCAAAAGGACAAAAGGACCGCAGGGGGATTTTTCCGGCGGTGCCTGGGGCTGACGCTGGCGGCCGGGCTGGCGCTGGGCGGGGCCATTACCGCCCGGGCCGACGCCATCTCCACCTACAGCGTTTCGATGAGCCAGAGCTACCTTTCCATCCTCAAGGGAGGATACGTGACCAACAGCTTCCGCATTGCCGCCAACAACGCCGATGTGCTGACCGGGGATGACGGCAGCCTGCTGGTGGGCTTTTACAACGCCCAAAACGAGTATGTGGCCGTCACCCTGGGCAGCCAGCAGATCGTCAACTTCTATGGTGCCATCGGCACCCTGACGCTGGACGACTCCCTGGACCGCCCGGTGGTCATCGGGGCCTCCGCCCAGGTGGCGGACCTGCGGGTGGACGCCCCGGTGAAGGTATCGGTTTGGGGCAAAGTCACCGGCGGGGCGGTGGAGGCCGCGGCGGACATTGTGGCCGCCAAGGGCTCCCGCATCGAGGACCTGTACTTTAACCACACCAGCGCGCGGCTCTACTCCCAGGAGGGCGCCATCATCGACGGCACCACCATCCGCAGCAGCGAGGACGCCGGGGCGGGCAGCCGGTACGAGAGCAACTCCGGCTCCAGCAGCTCCAGCAGCTCCGGCGGCTCCGGCGGCTCCAGCCAGACCGTTTCCGGCATCACCCTGCACACCGACACCATCTACGCCGACGAAGGGGACACCCTGGGGGAGCTCCTTGGCGACCTGGAGGCCAGCGTGGAGGCCACCAACCGCAGCGGCAAGCGCCTTTACGGGGAGGTGGAGTGGGTGGACTCCGACAGCACCGAGGTGGAGGAAAACGGCCGCTACCGCTACCGCTTTATCCCGGATAACGACGACTACAAAACCGTCACCGGCACCGCCCGCATTGTGGTTGAGGACGACGGCCGCAAGGAGGACCTGACACTGGAGTTCGACAAGCTCACCACCAGCCGGGATGACCGCCGCCTTTCTGCCTACCTCAACAAGCTCCAGAGCGAGGTAAAGGCCTACAACGACGACGGCCGGCGGGTCCATGGCGAGGTGAAGTGGGCGGGCACCAGCAACAAGCGCGTCACCGAAACCGGCACCTTCAAGTTTATCTTTGTCCCCTACAGCTCCAAGTACCGCAGCGTCCGGGACGAAATCACCATTGAAGTGCTGGAATAAGAACCTGTATTCATAACCGGATGATGCAGGCAGGACAAGGGATTTTCCCGCCCTGCAAGGCAAAAAATCGCAGGAATACTTGCTGTATTGCAAGATTTTTTAACGCAGCAGGACGGACTGCACCCGCAGGTGCGTCCAACGGCCAACCGCCGTAGGCGGCTCTTAGGCCGTTGGAAAAATACCCGTTCAGGCGGCGTACAGGGAGATCTTGAATAGGCTCTAAGGCCGGGCAGCACCACGCTGTTCCCCTTCAGCCTGTACGAAAAGGGCCGCGGATGGCATACATCCGCGGCCCTTTTACCTGGTGAAATCCTCTTTGGAGGGCCCGGCAATCCCTCTGGCGGCGCTACCGCTTTTTTACCCGGAAGCGTTCCGCCACCCCGGGCCACCGGCGGCTGACCAGCCAGTACAGCCCAAACCCCAACGCCCCGCCCAGGGCGTTGAGCCAGAGGTCGTCCACATCGGTCCCCCGGTTCTGTGGGAGCTGGCAGAGCTCCACGCAGAGGGAGGCCAGCAGCGCGCACCCGGTCCCCCGCCAAAGGCCGCTCTTCCATTCCCCCCACAGCAGGCAGGGGAAGAAGCCCAGGGGCAGGAACATCACGATATTACCAACCACGTTGATGACAAAATATCCCCAGCTGCCGGTGGCGCGGCGGAGGATGAAGCTTTCCCGGAAAACCCGGAAGGGAATCAGGTTGATCCGGTCCCAGCTAAGGCCGGTCCACTGCCAGCCCTGGGGAACGACGGTGATTGCCGCAAGCCCCGCCAAAAAGAGGAGAAAGGCCCACAGCCCCGCCTCGTGCCAAGGGGTGGTATCAAGCCCCGCCTGACGGAGCCGCCGCACCCCAAAGAACCGGAGCACCGCCACCGCCGGGACGGCGGCGAGGGCGGCGGGAAGCATCCTGAGGAGGAAAGCGAAAATCATCCGCCCCATCAGACGTACCCCAGCACCCCGCGGACGCTGACCTCCCCGGAGCTCACCGGCCGCACCCCATCGGCAAAGCGCACCAGCAGGCTGCCATCGGGGGCGATGTCCACCGCCTCCCCCTCCTGCTGGCTGACGGGGGAGGAAACCACGACCTGCTGCCCGATGGTACAGGAAAGCTCCCGCAGCCGGGCCAGGATGGCGGGGTCCCCTCCCTGCCAGCCGCTTCCGGAAAAGATGCCGTCCAGCTGCCGGATCAGCTCCGCCGCCAGCCGGGCCCGGAGGACCTCTCCTCCGGCCATCCGCACCGAGATAGCCTTATCCGCCAGCTCCGCCGGGAAGCTCTCCTGCTGGACGTTGATACCGATACCGATGACGGCCCAGCCGATGCTGCCATCCTCCCCATCGGAGACCAGCCGGGTGAGGATACCGCAAACCTTCTTCCCGGACAGGATGATATCGTTGGGCCACTTGATCCGGGGGGCAAGGCCGGTACAGGCGGAGATGGCCCCGCAGACTGCCAGGCCGGCGCAGGAGGTGAGGAGGCTCAGCTTTTCTCCGCCGCAGCCCGGGGCCAGCAGATAGGAAAGATAGATGCCCACTCCCCCGGGGCTGAGGAAGCTACGGCCCATCCGCCCGGCTCCTGCTGTTTGGCGGTCGGCCAGGATGACGGTCCGGTCCGGCACCCCCTCCAGCACCATTCGCTGGCCCTGGGTGATGGTGGAGTCCAGCTCCTCGTAGCTATAGACGGGGGCTTGCCGGCCTTCTGGCAAAAAGCTGCGGATTACTGGGATATCCACCAAGTCGGGCACCCGGAGCAGCTGATAGCCCCGGTTGGTTGCCGAGGCGATTTCCCATCCGGCCTGCCGGAGGCGGTCCATTCCCTTCCAGACGGCGGACCGGGTGACGCCCAGGTCCTGGCTGATGGCTTCTCCGGAGAGGGATTCCTCCCGGTGGGCCAGCAGCAACGCTGCCAGTTTTTCCTCCATTGCGCTGTATTCCATGCTGGTTGCTCCTCTGTCAGTTGTTTTTGGGGGAAGCAGTGTTGTGGTGCTTCTTCCCTGCTCTCTTGTCTATTGTATAATATCTGTATGCAGATTACAAGGCGGTTGGGGTGTCCAAGAGGATGGGCCTGTCCCACAGGTTGTGCCCGCCGGGGCTTCCCGGCCGCAGGTCCAGGGCCGCGCAGGCCCTGGTCGCTCCCGCAGGAGCGAAACTCCCCAGGACG
>JAAWGY010000289.1 GCA_022795575.1 Angelakisella sp.
GGCGGTTGCGCCTGGACGCGCCTGCGGGCGCAGTAACGCGGCAGGGCGGGAAAAGACCTGGCCTGACGGCGTCAGACGGTTGTGAATACAGGTTCTAACATCAAAGGAGGTAACTGCTATGTCCGACAAAATGAAGGTTATCCTGGACTGCGACACCGGCTCCGACGACGCCGTGGCCATCCTTACCGCCATCCTCTCCCCCAAGATCGACCTGCTGGGGGTGACGACGGTGGCCGGCAACAAGGAGATCAACTTTACCACCGACAACACCCTGCGGGTGGTGGAGATGCTCCGCAGCGGCACCCCCGTCTACCGGGGCTGCGCCACCTCCATGGTGGCAAAGCTGCTGCCCAACCGCCACGGCAGCTATTCCGGCATGACCGGCGTCAAAAAGGACAAGCTGGACGCCAAGGGGGAGGTGATCTCCTACCACCACGACTGCCTGCCCATGCCCGCCCCCACCATCCGGGAGCAGCCGGAGCACGCCGTCTGGTGGCTCATCGATACCCTGATGAGGTCGGAGGGGGACATCACCCTGGTACCCACCGGCCCCCTTACCAACATCGGGATGGCACTGCGGCTGGAGCCCCGGATTGCGGAAAAGATCCGCCAGATCGTCTTTATGGGGGGCGGCTTTAAGGTGTTTAACGCCACCGCCGCCGCCGAGTTTAACATCTGGGCCGACCCGGAGGCCGCCCAGATCGTGCTGACCAGCGGGGTAAAGACCATCACCATGGTACCCCTGGACGCCACCCACCAGGCCAACTTTACCCGGGAGGACGAGGCGGAGCTGCGGCAGATGGGCACCCCCCTGGCCACCGCGGTGGCCGATTTGGTGGACGAGCGGATTGTGGCCTACAACGCCTACCAGCCCCAGGAGCTGGCCGATTCCGCCCCCATCCACGACGCCCTCTGCGTGGCCTACCTCATCGACCCGGCGGTGCTTACCGACATCCGGCATATGCGGGTGGACGTGGACATGAGCGGCGGCTTTGCCGACGGCCAGACCATCTGCGACACCCGGGCCTACCCCGACCTCCCCGAAAACTGCTATGTGGCCCTGGGGGCCGACCGGCTGCGGTTCTCCCGGATGGTCATCGACCTGATCCGGTCCTTCCGGTAATGCAATAAACATCGCCAAGGATGGGGGGCGGGGCCGTTCTCCAAAAGAAAAGGAGGTTCTGATAAAATGGGTAAAAAGCTGTTGTGCCTGATGCTGGCGGCGCTCCTTGGGGCGCTGTGCGGCTGCCAGGGAAAAGCGGGGGACGGCTCCGGCCTGACCTCCCCCTCCTCCGTCCTGCTGCCCCCGGCAGAGAGCGTGCCGCCCGCCCCGCCGGAGGAAAGCGCCCAACCGGAGGCCGACGCCCCAAAGGCCCCGCCAATCGAGGAGGCCCCGCTGCCGCCGCCGCTGCCATCGGGGCAAAGCGCCCCGGAGCTGCTGGAGGGGGAGCCCCGGCTTGTGCTGTCCCTCCGGGAATACCACCCCCAAAAGGACGGCGTGGGGTGCGGCTGCATCGTAGAGATCCCCCGGCTGGAGGGGGAGGGGATGGAGGAGGCCAACGCCCCCATCGATGAGCTGTCCCGGCGGTGGGAGAATTTTCTGACCGAGGCGGGGGGCCATGGAAACGGCTACGGCCCCAGTATGGAGGTCCGCACCCTCCCCTATACCAATGCCCGGTGGATACAGGCGGTGGTGCACTACATGACCTTCCCCAACTACGCCTACTGGGGGGATGCCTGCTCGGTGAACTTTGACCGGGTGGAGGGCCGGGCCGTTACGGTGGATGAGATGCTGGCCCGAATGGAGCTGACGCCGGAGCTGCTGACCGAAGGGCTGAAGCAGCAGGAGCTCTCCCAGGTGCTGTTTTACTTTAGCTATCCTTCCCCCAAAGTGCAGAGGGTGGAGGTCCAGGCCTTCCGGGGCCGGGAGGACGGCTCGGCGGTGTTTTACCTTTGGCTGGAGGTTCTGCCCATGGAAGGGCTGGACGAGGACCACCGACTGGTGATGTATGACACCCGCACCGGTACCTTTGCCGAGTTTCGGGGGAGGGTGCCGGATAGCTACCTGGAGCCCCCCAACCTTTCCGATCCGCCCCTCCAGTGGGAGAAGGACCCGGGCTTTCGCGCCTATTCATAAAGAGCCTGTATTCATAACCGTCTGACGCAGTAAGGCCAGGGCTTTTCCCTTTGGCCAACCGCCGCAGGCGATCTGCAAGGGAAAGCCCCCGGCCACAAGGGTTGGCCGGGGGCTTTTGGGGTAAGAGCTACTCCTCGGCAAAGACGGTCTCCACCACCCTGCCGGACTGGGGGGTGCTGTACTGCCAGTGGTCCATGTGCTCCCCTTCCCAAAAATACCGCAGGGGCGCCGGCGACCAGGGGGCCTCGAAGGCGTCCACAATAATCAGCTTGATCTTCATCTTGTGGGGGATGATGCTTTTGATATAGACGCTGGCCTGCTGCCCCGGCTCCACCCCCTGGCAGGGCTCCGCCAGTCCCGCCAGGTTGGGTGTCAGCTCCACGAAGACGCCGTAATCCTCCACCGTCCGCACCACCCCCGCCACCGTTTCGCCGGGGTGGAAGAGGCTGGCGTTCTGCTCCCAGCTGCCCAGGAGCTCCTTGTGGGTAAGGCAGATGCGCCCGGTATCCTCCCGGCTGCGGACCACCGCGCGGATATCCTCCCCTGTGCGGAAGCGGTCCCGGGGGTGGGCGATGCGGGAGACCGAGATCTGGTCTATGGGGATAAGGGAGGGGATGCCGCAGCCGATATCCACAAAGCAGCCGAAGGGCTCCAGGTGGGTAACGCGGCCCGGGATGACGTCCCCGGGCATCAGGCGGGAGAGGTATTCCGTCTGGCAGCGCTGCTGGGCCAGGCTTCGGCTCAGGATGGGGAGGACACCGCCCTCGGGCAGTCCCCGGAGCTCCCGCACCACAAAGGCCACGGGCTTGTTCACCCGGGAGATGATGGCGATATCCCGGGTGGCGCCCTCCGCGATGCCCAGGGCGCCCTCGGTACGGGGGATGAGGCCCCGGCACCAGCCGAAATCCACCACCAGGTTATGTTCATAGTCACAGAGCACGGCCCGGGCCTCCAGGATGGTGCCTTGGGCCATGGCGCTGGTGAGCCCGGCAAGGCTGCTGATGCTGCGGATATTTTCCGGGGTATCCAAGAGTCGCCCTTCCGGCAGGTAAACGGACATGATGATTCGGCCTCCCTTTTGCAGACGTCATTGGCGGGGAAGAGTACCGCCAGGCAGATACTTCATGTATATTCCCGGGCCTGCCGCCCTATGCCCGCCGGGGCCACGGGAGAGGAGGGGCTGTCCGAAGCCATGCCCGCAGGGCGCTAAAAGTTTCGGTCAAGCCTTTTCAAAGGCTTAAGAAGCTGTTTAGTATCTATTCAAAAGCAAACGAATAAAAGCGAGAGAAAACATTTGAAAAGAGTTCTACAATTTGCGCTCGCAGTTTTTCCAAAGTCTGCGACATTTATCGATCCAAGCAAAAGAGCGCTCGACAATCCAGCGTTTTG
>JAAWGY010000290.1 GCA_022795575.1 Angelakisella sp.
ACCTTGAAATACATATAGTATTCCTGCGCTTTTTTGGCATCGGCAGTCAAAAAATTTGCTCGCCAATCTGCGCACTTCGGCTATTGGTACAGCTTCTAAGAATCCAATACAGGCCCTCAAAGGCGGTATCCACCGCCGCCGGAGCCTTGGCGGCAAATCTACCCGCCAAGCTGCACACCTCGGCGATGGGCATAGCCTCTGATTTCAGCCCAGCCTCTTCTCCTGGCAGCGCCAGCAGACGCCGTACATCTCACAGCTGCCCACGTCGGTAAAGCCCATCCTCTGGTAGACACGCAGCGCCCCGGGGTTGTCCCGGCTCACCAGCAGGCGCATCCAGTCCCGGCCCTGGCGGGCGGATTCCTCCATCAAAAAGCGGACCATGGCTCCGGCCAGCCCTTTGCCCTGGAGGCTCTGACGCACCCCCACCCGGGAAAGCTCGCAGCTGCTTTGGGCGGGTGTCCAGCAGTCCAGGGCGCGGATGTCGGCGTCGTCCTCCCCCGCCGAGGCGGCCCCCCACAGGGTGCCGTCCTCCCCCCGCAGGCACCAGAGGGAGCCCCGGGCAATGTCCGCCGCCACATCCTCCGGGCCGGGGTAGTACTCGTTCCAGGTGGCGCCGGGGGTGCCGATGAGGGAGCGGTAGAGGGCCAGCACCTCCCCCGCGTCCGCCTCCCGGGCCGGGGCCATCCACCCCAGCCCCGGGCCAAGGCAGCGGCTGTTATTTGTGCTGCCGGACATAGTCCATCAACTCCTCGGCTTTGTCGGTCTTCTCCCAAGCAACATCCAGGTCGGTGCGGCCCATGTGGCCGTAGGCGGCCAGCTGGCGGTAGATGGGCCGGCGGAGGTCCAGGGTGCGGATGATGGCGGAGGGGCGGAGGTCAAAGACCGCCTCTACCGCCTGCTCCAGCAGCTCGTCGGGCACCGTGCCGGTGCCGTAGCTGTCCACGCAGATCGAGACAGGCTCCGCCACCCCGATGGCGTAGGCCAGCTGGATCAGGCAGCGGCTGCAAAGGCCGGCGGCAACCAGGTTTTTGGCCACCCAGCGGGCGGCGTAGGCGGCGCTGCGGTCCACCTTGGTGGGGTCCTTGCCGGAAAACGCCCCGCCGCCGTGGCTCCCCCAGCCGCCGTAGCTATCCACAATGATCTTGCGCCCGGTAAGGCCGCTGTCCCCATGGGGGCCGCCTACCACAAAGCGGCCGGTGGGGTTGATGAGGTACTGGCAGTTTTTGCGCAGCTCCGCCGGAATGATGGGATCGATGACGTACTTTTTGATGTCCTGGTGGATCTGCTCCTGGGTAACATCCTCGCCGTGCTGGGTGCTGACCACCACGGTGGTCACTTCAACGGGGCGGTCGTCCTGGTACCGCACCGTCACCTGGGTTTTGCCGTCGGGGCGCAGGTAGGGCAGGGTGCCCTCCTTGCGGACCTTGGTAAGCTGCCGGGCCAGCCGGTGGGCGTAGGCGATGGTCATGGGCATCAGCTCCGGGGTTTCGTCGCAGGCGTAGCCGAACATCATCCCCTGGTCCCCGGCGCCGTTCTGGTCCTCGCTCTCCCCCGCCTTGGCCTCGATGGACCGGTCCACCCCCATGGCGATATCCGGGGACTGCTCATGAATGGAGGTGATCACCCCGCAGGTGGCGCCGTCAAAGCCATAAGCGGCGTTGTCATAGCCGATGTCCAGGACGATCTCCCGCACCAGCTTCTGGACATCCACATAGCAATGGGTTGTCACCTCCCCCATCACCTGGACCAGGCCGGTGGTGCAGGTGGTTTCGCAGGCCACCCGGCCCATGGGATCCTCCCGGAGGATGGCGTCCAGGATACCGTCCGAGATCTGGTCGCAGATCTTATCGGGGTGGCCCTCGGTGACAGATTCGCTGGTAAAATAGTAGTTGCGCATTGTTTTTGCTCCTTTCCTTCTGTCCTCTTCGGATACTGGGGATGGGGCTTTCCCTCTTCCTTGAAATGGAGAAAGGAAAGCGCCCGGAAAATTCCCGGGCGCGTATGGCATCTCATCTCCCGGATCATCTCCGCAGGATTTGGCACCTTACTGTAAGCAGGTTGCCGGGCTTCACAGGGCCTGTTCCCTCCGCCACTCTTGATAAGAAGAGGTATTCGTTTGTTCCTTTATTGTACCCTCTTTCGCCGGCATTGTCAAGCCTTGACAACGGGGCCGGGGCATGGTATGATATCCATACAAACCAGGGGGGTCCGTATATGCGGGCTGAGATACAAGACGATATCTTGTGACCCTTAAACCTGATCTGGATCATGCCAGCGTAGGAAGGGATTATAACGCAGTACCCTTAGAACGCTTTGCGGCCATGCTCCGCAAGGCGTTTTCCTTTTCCCCCGCCACAGGTTCCAGTCACAACTGACAGGAGGAACTGCTATGCGAAACCAAAAGACCAAAACCCTTGTGGAATGCGCCCTGATGGTGGCCCTTTCCACCATCCTCAGCTTCATCACCATCTACGAGATGCCCCAGGGCGGGAGCATTACCGCCGTCAGCATGATGCCGCTGGTGCTGGCGTCCTTCCGCCACGGGCCCAAATGGGGGCTCTTTACCGGCTTTACCTATGGGCTGCTCCAGATGATGCTGGGCATTAAAAACGTGATGTACTGCACCACCTTTGGGGCCATGGTTCTCTGCGTGCTGCTGGACTACCTGCTGGCATACGGGGTAATGGGCATTGCCTGTACCCTGGGCAAGCCCTTCCGGGGGCTGCCGGCCAGGGTGGCGGCAGGGGCGACAGGGGCCGGGCTGCTGCGGTATTTTTGCAGCTTCCTTTCCGGCATTCTCATCTGGCAGGATTACGCCCCGGAGGATATGCCGGTTTGGCTCTACTCCCTGGGCTATAACGGCAGCTACATGATTCCGGAGATCATTCTGACCGCCGTTGCAGCAGTGCTGGTGATGAAGGCACTGGAGCGGCAGCTGCCGGCCACCACCCGGTAACAAACGGGGCACCGGGGCGGCTTTTTGGGCGGCATCCCCAAAAGCCGACCCGGATTTTGTTTACAATTTTTCTATTGTTTTTTGCTGCGGACAGGTTATAATAATAGTAAACTCAAAACTATACCAAGGAGGTAGTCATTTATGCCCGCAGTACATTTGGATAAAAACAACTTTGAACGGTTGGTCATTGATGAGAAGCGCACTGCCATCATCGACTTTTGGGCCCCCCGGTGCGCTCCCTGCCGGATGCTTGGGCCGGTGGTGGAGGCGGTAGCCGAGGAGGTACCGGAGGGGGTACTGGTAGGCAAGGTGGACGCGGACCAGGAGCCGGAGCTTTCCATCCGGTACAACGTTATGGCCATCCCCACGCTGATTGCCTTCCGGGACGGCCAGGAGGTACGGAGGACGGTTGGTCTCACCTCCAAGGAGGAGATTCTGGGGCTGCTGGACTGAGAACCTGTATTCACAACCGTCTGACGCAGTCAGGCCAGGTCTTTTCCCGCCCTGCCGCGTTAAAAAACCTTGCAATACACCAAGTATTGCTGCGGT
>JAAWGY010000291.1 GCA_022795575.1 Angelakisella sp.
CCCCGCCGGGTAGGCGGTCAAGGAATATACATCTTCAGTTACGCACCAGCCTAAGAAAGGCCACAAAAACCACCTGCCCAGCCACCCCCACCCAACGCAAAAAACAACAAGCACCTTTCGCAAAAGGACAGACAACCTGCGAATGGACAGACTTTTAGGCCGGTGGTCCCAAAATGCGCCCGCCAATTGCATCGGCGGGCTGTTTTGGGGAGACAGGCCCTACCCCTAACCCCGGCCGCGGTTTGCGCTTCCTGGCCAGTAGGGCGAAAAACCGCCATTGGCCCCATCCTCACCAGAAAGCAGCTGTTCAAAACCGCGGCCTGGGAGCCTGCCGAAATGCTCCTTGGCCAAGCTGTGACGAAATGGATAGCGGCCTGGGGAGTTTCGCTCCCTGCGGGGAGCGCCCAGGGCGCTGCCCTGGACCTGCAAGCCTTTGAAAAGGCTTGACCGAAACTTTTAGCGCCCTTCGGGCCTCTGACGGACAGGCCGCTTCCTTCCCCACCATTTGATTGGAATTTTCCGCCTGCTTGTGCTATACTACCTACCAGCAACATCATAGGAGGAACTACATGGATTTGATTTTACACAACGCCCGGGTTTGGACCGGCAAGGAGGACTCTCCCTCCATTGCCTCCGTAGCGGTAAAGGACGGCAAAACCGCCGCCATTGGCGGCGCCGAACTGCTAAACCTCGCCACCAGCCATACCCGAATCATCGACCTCAACGGCCTCCCCCTCCTCCCCGGTATGGCGGACACCCACCTCCACCTGGCCGAAACCGGCCGAAGCATGGAGGTCGCCGACCTCTCCCCCGCCACCTCCCCCGAGGAGATGGGCGCCATCCTCCGGGCCTTTGTCCGGGACCAACAGCCCCTTGTCAGCCAGCCGGTGCTGGGCTGGGGCTGGAACCAAGACCATTTCCCCAACCACCAAATGCCCACCCTGGCCCAGCTGGACGCCATGGCCCCCGGCCGTCCCCTGATCCTGACCCGAGTCTGCCAGCACATCGCCCTGGCCAACTCCCGGGCCATGGAGCTGGCCGGCATCGGCCAGGCAACCCCGGATCCGGCAGGAGGCGAAATCGGCCGGGACCAATGCGGCCACCCCAACGGCATCTTCCGGGAAAACGCCATGGACCTGCTGCCCCACGAAAGCGTCACCTCCGCCGACCTCACCCGCTGGCTCCGTAAGGCCGCCTGTAAAGCGGCCTCCCTGGGCCTTACCGCCGTCTATAGCGACGACCTCTGCGCCGTCCCGGGGCTGGGGTGGCAGGAGGTCATCGCCGCCTATCGCCGGCTGGCCCAGGCAGACCAGCTGCCGGTCCGGGTGGTGGAGCAGTGCCTCTTTACCACCGTGGAGGAGCTACAGGCCTTTTTTGACAAGGGCTTCTACCCCGGCTGGCAGGAGGGGAACTTCTCCATCGGGCCCCTTAAAATTGTTTCGGACGGCTCCCTGGGAGCCCGCACCGCCCTGCTGACCACCCCCTATGCCGACGCCCCGGAGGCCGGGCTGGGGATCGCCGTGCACCCCTGGGACCGGGTGGACGCCCTGGTGGAGGCGGCCCACCGCCGGGGCATGGCCGCCGTCATCCACGCCATCGGGGACGGCGCCCTGGACCACGCCCTAAACGCCATCCAGCGGGCCCAGGCCCTCTGCCCGGACCGCTCCCCCCGCCACGGCATCGTTCATTGCCAGATCACCCGCCCCGACCAGCTCCGGCGCATCCGGGAGCTGGGGGTGCAGGTGCTGGCCCAGCCGGTCTTTTTGGAGTACGACCTCCACATGGCGGACCTGCGGGTGGGGGAGGCCCTGGGGCGCAGCTGCTACGCCTGGCGCACCATGGTGGATTCCGGCATCCCCTTTTCCGCCGGTTCCGACAGCCCCATCGAGAGCATGGATCCCTTTGGCAACCTCTACTGCGGCGTTACCCGGGCAGACTATGAGGGCCGGCCCGCCGGGGGCTGGCACCCCGACCAACGCCTCACCCTCCCCCAGGCCCTTGCCGCCGCCACCACCGGGGCGGCCTGGTGCACCGGGGAGGAGGCGGTCCGGGGCCGCATCGCCCCGGGGTACCTGGCGGATTACACCGTCCCCAGCCGGGACATCTTCGCCATCCCGCCCCAGGAGCTGCGCCAGGTATCCGCCGCCCTCACCGTGGTAGGGGGCCGCGTTGTATGGGAGTCCCCCGGCCATCACTGAATCCCCTTTGGGGAAGGAGGAAACCGCCATGAACCCCACCCTGAACGGCGAGGTGACACATTTTTTACAGACCACCCTGTCCCAGCTCCGGGAGCACCTGCGCGGGCTGCTCCTCTTTGCACGGGATAACTTCGGCCATTTTCTCTGGCGGCTGCTGGGCATCTTCGTCATCTTCTTTGCCGCCCGGCTGGTGCTTAAATGGGTGGGCGGCTTTACCGCCCGGGTGATGAAGCACAAGCGGGCCTCCCTCAGCGAGGAGCACAGCCGCCGGGTGGATACCCTGATGACCCTTACCCACAGCGCCGCCCGGTACGGCATCTACTTTGTGGCGCTGCTGCTGGTGTTGGGGCAGTTTGGCCCGGAGCTTTCCAAAAACCTGCTGCTGGCGGTGGGCAGCTTTGGGGGCATCGCCCTGGGCCTTGGCGCCCAGGACATGGTCAAGGACGTGATTGCCGGGCTGTTTATGATCTTTGAAAACCAGTTTTCGGTGGGGGATTACATCCAGACCGAGGAGGCCACCGGCACCGTGGAGGCCATCGCCCTCCGCGTCACCTACCTGCGCTCCCCCAAGGGGGACCAGATCATCGTCCCCAACGGCTCCATCCAGCGGGTGATCAACTACAACCGGGGCAGCTACGTGGCGGTAATCACCGTCCCCACCGTCTACGAAAACGACACCCGCCGGGTGATCGCCGTAATGGAGGAGGCCCTCACCGCCTACGGCGAGGCCCACCGGGACCTGCTGGAGGAGCTGCCGGTGGTCCGGGGGGTGGACACCTTGGGCTCCGCCACGGTGGACATCAGCGCCGCCTGCCGGGTAAAGCCCATGATGCAGTGGGAGGTGGAGCGCGGGATGCGCCTTGCGGTCAAGGAGGCCTTTGACCGCCACGGCATCCGCCACCCCTATCCCCGTGTAGTCACCATCCCCGGGGTGGAGGAGGCCCCCCTCCTCCCGGAGGAGCCTCCCGCCGCCCCTTCCCGGGACCCCAAGACCATCCCCGAGGACCAGGAGGAGGACGACTAACCCCGACCGTCAACAGAAAACCCGGCCTGGGGCGCGTCATTCCGTCAGCCACAAGCCCATCCCAACCACTCCCCCGCCGGGCAGGCGGTCAAGGAATGTACATCTTCAGTTACGCACTGCCCAAGAAAGGCCACCAAAGCCAACCCCCACTTCCCCCCGCAGGGAATCAAATCCGCCGGAGGCACCTTGTCAGGCCAACCGGAAGGAGGGAGCGGGCCATAACGCTCCCCCCGCAAGGCCGCTGGAGCCTGTCCCCCCGCAGGGCCAGC
>JAAWGY010000292.1 GCA_022795575.1 Angelakisella sp.
CGCAGCAATACTTGGTGTATTGCAAGGTTTTTTAACGCGGCAGGGCGGGAAAAGACCTGGCCTGACGGCGTCAGACGGTTGTGAATACAGGTTCTTACATCAGCTGGAACAGCCTTTGGTCCCCCAGGGCCGCGATGGAAAAATGCTTGACGCCGTGGTGCCGGAAGGACACCGCCACCGTCCCCTTGACGCTATCCACCCGCTCCAGTATGCCGATGCCGAAGAAGCTGTGGGCCACCCGCAGCCCCGGGGTCAGGCTGACGCCCCGCACCTCCGGGGCGGTATCGTCCAGGGCCTGGACAAAGCGGGAGGGGGCCAGCCGCCGCCCCAGGGCCTTGGCCGGGGCGAAGATGATCAGCCGGTTCCTGGCCCGGGTCATGGCGGTGTAGAAGAGCCGCGTTTCCTCCTCCATGGGTCCCCCCTCCCCAAAGGCCCCGTATTCCAGGGCGTCCTCGGCGGGAAAGATCCCCTCCAGGGCGTCGGCGATGATCACCCGGTCCCACTCCTGCCCCTTGGCGGAGTGGACGGTGGAAAGGGTGACGGGGCAGGGCTCCGGGCAGCGCAGCACCTGCTCCGCCGTTTGCAGCCGCTCCAGAAAGGCGCCGGTATCCTCCGCGTGAGCGGCAAAATCCCGGAGGATGCAGAGCTTTTGCAGGCAGACCGCCATCTGGTGGCCCCCCAGGTGCCGCCGCTCTAAAAAGGAGAGGTACTCCAGCTCCTCCAGGATGTCCCGAAGCTGCTTGAGGGGGTGCTCCCCTGCCATCCGGGCCAGCACCCGGCGCACCCAGCCCAGCCGTCCGCTCTCCTTGCCGGGGTAGCTGAGGCGGTCCAGGATGTACCGGAGGAGGTCATCGGGCCGGGCGGCAATGGCGGCTTCGGCGACGTCCCGGGGGATGCCGCAGCCCAGGCAGTAGTAGACCTGCCGGAAGAGCCTGCCGTCCCCCGGGGCCAGGGCCAGCCGCATCAGGCCGCCCACCTGGCGGGTGATGGCGTCCCCGCCGTAGCCCAGCCCCGTCTCCCGGGAGAAGAAGGGGATTCCCCGGCGGCGGAGGGTCCAGCCCAGGCCGATGCCGGTAAAGCTGGTGCGGTAGAGGACGGCGCAGCTCTCCCCCGGGGGCAGCTGCTCCAGCAGGCCGGCGATGGCCTCGTACTCCTCCTCCTGGGCGGGCTCCCGGCAGATCCGGATGGGGGCGCCCTCCTCCCGGCGGGTGAAGATCTCCTTGGGGTACCGCTGGCGGCAACCGCCAATCACCCGGGAGGCCCCGGCCACAATGGCCCCGGTGCTGCGGTAGTTTTGCTCCAGCTTCTGCACCCGTCCCCCTGGGTAATCCTCCCCAAAGCGGAGCAACCCCTGGGGCCACGCCCCCCGGAAGCCGTAGATGCTCTGGTCCTCGTCCCCCACCAAAAAGAGGTTGTCCCGGACCAGCTGCCGGATGATGCTGTGCTGGAGCCGGGAGATATCCTGGGCCTCGTCGGCCAGGATGTAGTCGTACCGCCCGGCGATCCGCTCCCGGAGGGTGGCGCTCCGCCGCAGGGCGGTATCGGCAAAGAGGAGCATATCGTCAAAGTCCATGAGGCCGTTTTCCCGCTTATAGGCCGTGTAGCGGGAAAAGAGCCGGGGGAAGACGGAAAGCTCCCGGGGCAGCTCCCCCGCCTTTTCCGGCGGCAGCTGCATATTGACGCAGTAGCCCATGGCGTTGACGGCCCGGCCCAGCAGGTCATCGGAGAGGTATTTCCCGGTTTCCTCCCGGTAAAAATCCCGCAGCAGGGCGGCCCGCTCCTCCCCCTGCCCCCGGCCCTCCATCAGGGTGGGGAGGACGGAGCCCCGGCCCGCGGCGTACTCCCGCAGCAGGCCGAGGCAGAAGCTGTGGATGGTGGAAAAGCCGGGGGCCCGTGGGAACAGCTCCCCAAACAGGCGCTGCCACCGCCGGGCCATATCCCGGGCCGATTCCCGGTTGTAGGTGAGGACCAGCACCCGCCGGGGATTGGCGCCGTGGTTTGCCAAAAGCTCCGCCAGCCGGGCGCAGAGGACGGTGGTCTTGCCCGCCCCGGGCACCGCCAGCAGCAGGGTGCAGCCGGGCAGCGGCTCCGCCCCCAGGCGCTGCTGGTCCGAAAGGAGGATGCCCTGCTCCCGGGCCAGGAGGCCGGGGATATCCAGCGCCGTCACGGGTAGGGGTGCTGGCTCGAGGCGTAATCCCGGGAATCGGTGGAAAGGCCCTTTTTGCGCAGCAGGGCGTTGATGATCCCCCGCAGCACCCCAAAGATCACCGCCAGCAGCGGCACGCCGATAATCATCCCCACAAAGCCGTAAAGGCCGCCGAAGAGGAGGATGGCGAAGACCACCCACATGGCGGAAAGGCCGGTGGACTGGCCCAGGATGGCGGGGCCCAGGATGTTGCCGTCAAACTGCTGGAGGGCCAGCACAAAGATGGCGAAGAAGAGCGCCTGCATCAGGTCCCCGCCGATAAGGACCAGTATCACCCCGGGCACCGCCCCGATGATGGGGCCGAAGTAGGGGATAACGTTGGTGATGCCCACAATGAGGCTGACCAGGGCCACAAAGGGCATCCGGAAGATGAGCATCCCCACGGCGCAAAGGATGCCGATGATGGTGGAATCGATAATCTTGCCGGTGATAAAGCCGCTGAACTTCTGGTTGCTGTCGTGGGCCACCTGGATGACCTCCCGGAGGGCGCGCTCCGGCAGCAGGGCGGAAAGGACCTTTTTGGTTTGGGCGATGAGCTTTTCCTTATCCGAGAGCATATACACCGAAATGATGATGCCCATCACCACCTCGATTACCGAGCTGACCACCTTGGTGGTGATGGAGACCACCTGGGTGAAGAAGCTGGAGATAAAGGCGTACAGCACCTCAAAGACCTGGGTGAGGGCGGCCTGGATCTCCTGGGAAAGGCTCTCGTCGGGGATATAGGAGATGAGCTGATTGATGAGCTCGTTGATCTTTTTGGAGTAGAAGCTGACGTTGCCCACCAGCTGGGCGGTGCTCTCCGTCAGCACCGGCCCCACCACCACGCCAAACACGCCGATGGCCACCAGCACCAGCAGGTAGGCGCCGGCCATAGCCAGGCCCCGCAGCGCCTTGGCGGAAAGGCTGGTCCGCTTTTTCAGCAGTTTTTCGATGCGGCGCACCAGGGGGGAGAGGATGTAGGCCAGTATAAAGCCGTAGATAAAGGGCAGCAGGTAGCCCACAATGCGGCAGAAGAACCCCCAAATCAGGGGGAACTGGTCCACCGCCGCCCGGAAGACCAGGCAGGCGGCCACCACCAAAAAGACATAGACGGCGATGGTGGTATAGCGGTTGTTCCAATCGATCTTTTTCAAGCTGCGGCTCATCTCCTTATTGTTTTTTGTTGTGCGCGGACTCTTAGAGCCTATTCAGGATCTCCCGGTGCGCCGAATGGACGGGTATTTTTTCGTCCTGCAAGGCAAAAAACCTCGGAGCCCTTCGGGCACGTCTGCTTCGCA
>JAAWGY010000293.1 GCA_022795575.1 Angelakisella sp.
GGCTGTCACCCAAGCAGAAGAACCGAGCCCAAGCGGTCCAGGCGGCGTAAGGGGAGCGCTCCCCAAGCGACTGACGCCTTTGGCCGTCGGGTCCAGGGCAAAGCCCTGGTCGTTTTTTGGTTACTTTTTGTCGATACAAAAAGTGACCCCCCGCCGGACAGGCGGTCAAGGAATATACATCTTCAGTTACGCGCCAGCCCAAGAAAGGCCACAAAACCCACACCCGCACAAAGACAAAAGACACTGTGCGCAAAAGGACAGCTAAGCTGCGAACGGACAGGCTTTTAGGCCGGTGGGCCCAAAATGCGCCCGCCTCCAGCGCCTGCGGCGCGCGGCGGGCTGTTTTGGGGAGAAAGGCCCTACCCCTAACCCCGGCCGCGGTTTGTGCTTCCCCGCCAGGAGGGAGCAAAACCGCAATAGCCCCCATCCCCACCCAAACGCCGCTGTTAAGAACCGCGGCCTGACGGCCTACAATAGAACAGCAGGGCCTGTGCCAAAAACACAGGCCCTGCTATTGTTATAGTCAGCCTGGGGAGTTTCGCTCCCTGCGGGGAGCGACCAGGGCGCTGCCCTGGACCTGCAAGCCTTTGAAAAGGCTTGACCGAAACTTTTAGCGCCCTGCGGGCCTTGGAGGGGGCCGTTGTGCGCTTTTTACCGCGCGTTATGTAGTGACTGCTTCCTCCGCCGTCTCATCATCATCCGCAAACTCCCACTGGCTCAGCGCATCCCCAAACAAATCCCCCAGCGTCGCCGCCGGAGGCGGCGGCGCACTGGCTGCGTTCATCAGCTCCCGGGTAATCCGGGTGCGTTCCGCAAACGCCTCCTTGTCATGCAGCAGCGTCAGCAGCACCGCCGAATTCTCCGCGTCATCCGCCGCGCTGTGCTGGCTCCCCGCAAAGTTTACCTCAATCCCCCCAATGGCGTTCTTAAGCGAAATCCGGTTGCGCTTAGAAAGCCCCAAAAGCCGTGTGTAAATCCGCTGGAAGTCAATCCACCGCCGAAAGGCCTTGGGCGGCCTCTCCCCCCAAAGCCCCTTCGCCCGGCATTCCTCAAAGAGCTGCTTCTTGTCGCTGCCGCTCCAGGCGTAAACCCGCACCGGCTCCTCCCCAATCCACCCCAGGAAATCCTCCAAAGCCTCCGGCAGCTCCCGGGCCAATGCCACCGTCTCGTCCGTAATGCCGGTAATGCGGGTGCAAGCCGCCCCAATCGGAAAGCAGTGAGGCTTGACATAGGCGGAGTATTTGCCCACCTGCCGGTAGTCCCCGTCTAACTTAACCGCCCCAATCTCCACAATCTCGTGGAGCAGCGGCGCCGGCGTGTCCGGGTTCTTCCGGCGAGGGACCTGGTTCATCTCGAAATCTATAAAGATATGCTGCATGGCGCACTATTTCCTCCCAGTAAAAGGGTCGTTGTCTTTTTTGCCCCAAAAGAAAAGCCCGGGGCGCCGGGGCGGCAGAGCAGAAAGATCCACCCCGCGGCGGCGCAAACAGTCGGCTACTGCCTCAAAGTCCGGCTGGCTCTGGTCCAGCACCAGCCGCCCCTCCCCCCAGGGAATCACCACGTCGTCAAAGGAGCAGACAGCCTTGGCCCCCGCCAGCTCCCGGTAGGGTGCGGTAAGAACCTGGCCCCGCCAGGTCCTCTGAACAAGGGCGGTGTCGGTGCACCATACCCGGCGCACCAGCGCCATCCAAAGGATGGACATCCCCAATAGCATCAGGGGCAGGCTCCAAAGCAGCACCACCCAGTCCGCCCCCGTTTTCTCCCCGGTGGCGATAGCCAGTAGCTCCCCGCCCCCAAGGGCAGAAAAGACCACCAGGCACCCCGCGCTGCCAATGACCTGAAAGGCAGAGATGCCGGTGGAAGCCAACACCCTCCCGGAGGGCGCCCCCCGGAGGGACAGGCGAACAAGCGCCGCCGCCCAAAGGACCAGCAGCATCCCCCCCGCCGCCAGCAGGAGGGACGCGGTCAGGGGTGTCACAGCCCCTCCGCCGGGGAGATGGCCCCGTCCTCCGCCACCGTGACGGGGGAGATCTCAAACCGGGTGTAGCGGATCAGGTTCTTAAGCCGGGCGCGCTCGTCGGCGGCGTAGAAGAGGTAGGAAACCCCCTCCTTCCGGGCCCGGGCGGTGCGGCCGATGCGGTGGACATAGGTTTCGTTATCGGTGGGGAAGTCGTAGTTGATGACAGCGTCGATATCGGTGACATCGATGCCCCGGGCCGCCACGTCGGTGGCCACCATGACCGGAATGCCCCCCTCCTTGAAGCGGGCCATCACCCGGTTGCGGTCCTTCTGGATCATATCCCCGTGGATGCACTGGGCAGGGATGCCCTGGCGGGTGAGCATATCGCAGATCATGGCGGTGTTGTACTTGGTGTTGCAGAAGATTAGGGTGCGGTCCAGGTTCTCCTTCTTCAGGATGGTGACAAGGTCCTGGAAGCGCTTGCGGCCGGTGGTGCAGCAGCAGTATTGGGTGATCCGCGGGCGGCTCTCCTCCACCGGGCGGACGGTGATCTCCTCGGCGTCCCGCTGGTACAGCCAGCCGATGTCCATTACCTCCCGGCTGATGGTGGCCGAAAACATCACCATCTGCTGCTTTTTTGGGATGCTGTCCAGGATATGCCGGACGTCCTTGAAGAAGCCCATGTTCAGCATCTCGTCCGCCTCGTCCAGCACCACGGTGGTGGCTTTGCCGATCTGGATGGTGCGGTGGCGCATATGGTCCAGCAGACGGCCGGGGGTGGCCACAACGATCTGCGGGTTCTTTTTGATGGCGTCAATTTGGGGGCGCATCGACTGCCCGCCGTAGATGGCGGCCACCCGCAGCCCCTCCTTGTATTTGGCAAGCGCCCGCAGCTCGTCCACAATCTGGGTGCAAAGCTCCCGGGTGGGGCAGAGGACCACCGCCTGGACCCAGGGGGCGCCGGTAAGCTGGGCCCTCTCGACAAGGGGGATGCCAAAGGCGCAGGTCTTGCCGGTGCCGGTAGGGGCCTTGGCGATGATCTCCCGGCCCTGTAGCATCACCGGGATGGCCTTTTCCTGGATCTCGGTCATGGCAGAAAAGCCCATATCCGCCACGGCGCGGAGTACCTCCGGAGAAACTCCGGAGAGCTGGTCAAAGTTCATGGTATGCCTCCTGTTCCGATCAACTGAATACAGTATAGCATATTTGAGGAAATTATGCAAAGAAAAAGCGCCCGACGGCGCATGGGGACCGGCCCCCTCGGGCTCCGCAGCCCCTCCGGAAGGCGGGAAAGGGACAGCAGCCTGCCCCCGCCACCGGCCCAAGCAGGCCGGTGGCAGGGGCGGGCTGCCGTTTTTTCGTTCGCCGGCAGGGACAGGGGCTGCCCCGCCGTCCCCATGCGAACAAGCCGTGCTTAGAACCTGTATTCACAACCGTCTGACGCCGTCAGGCCAGGTCTTTTCCCGCCCTGCCGCGTTACTGCGCCCGCAGGCGCGTCCAGGCGCAACCGCC
>JAAWGY010000294.1 GCA_022795575.1 Angelakisella sp.
TCCCAAAATGCGCCCGCCTCCAGCGCCTGCGGCGCGCGGCGGGCTGTTTTGGGGAGAAAGGCCCTACCCCTAACCCCGGCCGCGGTTTGCGCTTCCCCGGCAGGCAACCATCAAACCGCAATAGCCCCCATCCCCACCCAAACGCCGCTGCCCAAAACCGCGGCCTGACGGCCTACAACAAAACGGCAGGGCCTGTGCCAAAACCACAAGCCCTGCCGTTGTGATAGTCAACCTGGGGAGTTTCGCTCCTGCGGGAGCGACCAGGGCCTGCGCAGCCCTGGACCTGCGGCCCGGTGGCCCGGGCGGGCACAACCTGTGGGACAGGCTACGCGCTCCCCTATCAATGGTTCAGCTGGATGATATTGGTCCTCCGGATCGAAAGCTTCACCTGCTGCCCAATCTCCAACAGCTGGCTCTTCTCAAACATAATATCCGCGTTGATCTCTACCCCGTTGCAAAGGATCGTATACCGCATCAGGTTCCCATGGGACAAGCTGTCAATCACCTTCCCCTCCATGTGGTACCGAGTGCTCTCATCCTTTACCTCCAGGTTAATCCGCACAATCTCCGGCCGAATCGCCACATCTGCGCAGTCCACCGCCTCGCCAGCCGCCTTCTCAAACTCCGCCGCAGTAAGGATGTTGTAGTTGCCGATAAAGCTGGCCGCAAACTTGGAAACCGGCTGTGTGTACATCTCGGTAGGACTCCCCGATTGCTCAATGTGCCCCTGGTAAAACAGATGGATCACATCCGACATCACCATCGCCTCGTCCTGGTCGTGGGTAACAAAGATGGTGGTCATCCCAAAGTCCTGCTGGATCCGCCGGATCTCAACCTGTAGATTCCGCCGCAGCTTGGCGTCAATGGCGCTCAGCGGCTCGTCCAGCAGCAGTACCTTGGGCTCGGTGACAATGGCCCGGGCCAAAGCCACCCGCTGCTGCTGCCCGCCGGAAAGCTGGCTGGGGTAGTGCTCCGCCTTGTCGTCCAACCCCACAATCCGCAGCATCTCGGCTACCTTGCGGTGGGTGGTCTCCTTGTCCACCTTCTTCATGTTCAGCCCAAACGCCACGTTCTGTGCCACCGTCATGTTGGGGAACAGGCTGTACTGCTGGAAGACCATCCCAATCCCCCGCTCCCGGGGGCTTACGTGGGTGATGTCCCTGCCGTCCAGGCTCACCGTGCCGCTTGTTACTTCCTCCAGCCCCGCCAGGCACCGCAGCAGGGTGCTTTTGCCGCAGCCGGAGGGCCCCAGCAGCGTCACCAGGTGCCCCTTTTCGATGTCTAAGGTGATGCCCTTTAATACGTGGTTCTGCCCAAAGTCTTTTTTGACGTCCTCAAAGTGGATGTATCCCATTTTTCTCCAAAACCCCCTTACTTCCGATTCAGCCGCTTCTTGGTATCCCGCCCCTGGAGATAGAGCACCAGGAGGGTGATGAGGAAGGTGGTGATCATGATGATGACGAACACGGCGCTGGCCTTGGTGCTGGAGCTCTTCATGGTGAGGAAGAGGTAGACCTGCACGTTCTTAAAGCCGGTGCCGGCAATGTTGCGCACCAGCACGTAGTCGCCAAAGATAATGCCCACCGCCAGCAGCGACGAAACGGTGATGCCGGAGATGATGTTGGGCACAATCACCCGGAAGAAGCCGTAGAGCTTGGAGGCCCCCAGCATCTCGGCGGCTTCCAGCAGCATGGGCATATTGACGGCGTGCATACTGTTGCGGATGCCCTGGTAGATGTGGGGCAGGATGATGATACAGTAGGCCCCCACCAGCATGACCAGCCGGTTGCCCAGCACCGTGGGGGAGGCGGCGTAAAGGGAGATGATGCTGACCGACAGAATAACCCCCTGGATCATGTACGGCACCATGCAGAGGAGCTGGACGTATTTTTCCAGCCGGGGGAAGTAGATGGTGACAACAAAGAGGGCCAGCAGCACCAGCAGCACCGTCAGGGCGATGGGAACGATGCAGATAACGATGGTGCGCCCCAGGGAGAGCATAAAGTCCCGCTCGGTAAGCAGCTCAATGTAGTTGGTAAGGGTAAAGCCCTCCGGCAGCTTGCCGGTCCACTTTTGGAACATGGAGTAGATGGCGGTGGCCGCCAGGGGGATGAGCAGGTAGATTATGACCAGGAGGATGTAGAGGCTGGATGCCCAGCTTTTTTTCTTCACTTGCGCATCCCTCCCTTCTTCTGGCGGTTGACAATGGCGTTATTGGCCGCCATGGCGATAATCATCAGGATCATCATCACCACCGACAGGGCGCCGCCCATCTCCTTGCGCTGGGTAACATCGCCCACAAACATCCCGGATACGTTGATGGGCAGCAGGGCGTAGTTGTTCATCAGCAGGGCGTAGGCGGTGGCGTAGGCCGCCAGGGCGTTGGCGAACAGGACGCTGACGGTGCCCAAAATGCTGGGCAGCAGCACCGGCGCCCCAATCCGCACCCAAAAGCCCGGGGCGGAGCAGTTCATCAGCGTCGCGGCCTCCTGCCATTCCTGCCGGATGCCGTCAAAGGCGGGGATCATCAGCAGGGTGGCCAGGGGGATCTGGAAGTAGACGTAGATCATGTTAAGGCCGGTGCTGGTGTACAGGTCAAAGCTCTGCATCGCCGGGATCCACTGCTTTACAATGCCCGAGTTGCCCAAAAGGATCATGTAGGCAAAGGCCAGGGGCACCCCGGCAAAGTTGGAGGTCATGTTCAGCACCGTCAGGTAGGCGTTGTAGAGCCTGCTCCCCTTCCCCGCCCTGCGGGCCGCCATCCCCCCCAAAAAGGCGATGACGATGCCAAAGGCGGAGGAGACCAGGGAAATGGTGATGGAGTTGAGGATGGCCTTTTGGTAGAGGGGCTTGCTGAAGATGGTGGCGTAGTGCTCCAGGGTAAACCCGGCGCCGCCCCCTTCCGGCAAAAAGCTGTTGACCACAATCATCAGCAGGGGGATGATCTCGTAGAGGAGGGCCACCACCAAAAAGGGCAGCAGCACCAGCAGGTAGAGGTATTTGTTCTCGCGTTGCTTTGTCATGTTGTCACCCCGTTTTCCGCAAAATGGATCTGGAGCTCGGTTAGCATCCCCTGGGCGGGGGGGAGCTCCAGCAGCCGGCAGAGCAGGGGGGCCAGGTTCAGCTGGGAGATCTCCTTCTCCTCAAACCGCCCTGCCCTGGCCCTGGGGCTAAAGATATACAGAGGGATGGTCCGCTGGTCGGCGGTGGGCCCGCCGTGCATCCCCATGGCGTTCATGCCGTGGTCGGCGGTGATGACCACCTGCCAGCCATCGGCCTGCCACCGGGGCAGCAGCAGCGAGATCTGCTCCATGACGGTGGCAACCGCCTGGGTGTACTCCGGGCTTGCGCTCCCCTTCTGGTGTCCCCAGTAATCCACGTTCATGCTGTGGAAGAGGAGAAAATCGGGCCGGTAGGTCTCCCTCAAAAATTCCCACCGGTCCCGGAGGGGATCGAACCGGCCGGGGCGGGAGTAAAGCTCGCTCATCCACTGGTAGGCTGCCGCCGCCGTCACCAGCCCCTGCTGCCGGCAGAGGGAGAAGACGTTGGGGAAAGCGCTGGGGCGGACCACCTGGTTGTGGGTGATGCCATGGACCGAGGAGGGCAGGCCGGTGAGGGAGGTTTCGTACATCGGGCGGGACATGGAGGGCAGCTCCCCCCGCACCCGGTACTTTGCCCCCTTTCCGTAATCGATGAGATGCTCTAAGTATCCGGCGTTTTCGGTGCCGGTATCGTACCGGCAGGCGTCCAAAAGGACCAATATCGTTTTTGCCAAGGCTGCACCTGTTTCTCTTTCTCGTTGCGGTCCCTCCGCCAGGGGTGGGAGGGGGCGCCCCGCCAGCCACCGCTGGAGGGGCAGCCCCCACGCCGCCGGAAAGCGGCGGCCCCTGGGGAACGGGTGCTTCTGCACAATCACTTATCTATGCCTGGGGAGGGGGTCGGTGGGGCCTCCTCCACGGCTTTTTCCCAAAATGGTCAGCTCATCAGGGGGATGATATCCTCCTGCCAGGCGGTGGCGATTTTGGCGCAGACCTCGGCGTACTTGGCAGGATCGGTGATGGGGACGGCGTTCTTGGTCTGCTCCTGGGGGATGGTCTTTTCCTGGATCTCGGCGGGGACTACAAAATCGGTACGGGTGGGGATAGCGCCGGCGATGGCAAGGTTGGTCTGGCCCTTATCGCTAAAGATATACTCCCGGGCCAGGGCGGCGGCATGGGGATGGGGGGCATACTTATTGATAATCGAGGCATAGCCGCTCATGATAGCGCCATCGGAGGGGACGCAGACATCAAACTTATAGTTAGGGGTTTGGTCGCGGTAGGTGAGGGCGTTATAGCTCCAGGTAACGCCGCACTCCACCTCGCCGGCCTGGATGCGCTGGAGGAGGATATCGCCCTGGTCGATACGGCCGGCGGAGGCCATTTCCTTCCAGAAGTCGATACCGGGCTGGATGTTATCGATGCTGCCGCCGAAGGCATAGGCGGTTGCCAGGACGTTGCCCTGGCCGGTGGCGCCGGTGACGACGTCGCCGATGGTCAGCTTATAGCTACCGGCTTTGACATCGGCCCAGCTTTTGGGGGGATTGGCTACCAGGTCGGTATTGGTAATAAAGGTTGTGACGCCGGTATAGGCGATCATCCAATGGCCCTCGGGGTCTTTGGCCCAATCGGGGACCTTATCCCAATAGCTGGTCTTATAGGACTGGGTCACGCCTTTGTCCTTTGCTTCGGGGCCGAATTTATGGCCCACGTCGCCGATATCCTTTGTGGGGGCGCTTTTTTCGGCCTCGAACATGGCGATTTCTTCGCCGGAGCTCATATCGGTATCATTATGATCGATGCCATACTCGGCCTCGATGCCGTCCCAGGTGCCCTGCCAATTGGCCCAGGAGCCGGGCATACCGACGGATTCCAGCTTGCCCTCCTTCTTTGCGCCTTCCACGATTTGGTCCAGGGTTAGGGAGTTGAGGTCCAGGGCGGTTGCTTTTTCGCCGCCGCCGCAGCCTGCGAGGGTCAGGACCAGGGTTAGGGAAAGGGTCAGTGCCAGAAGCTTTGCTGTACGGGATTTCTTCATGTCATTTCCTCTTTTCTTTCACTCGTCGATTGGTTGCTCTTTCCTTATTGTTTTAACCGCTCCTTCCTTTGGGGGGTGGGGCGGGAAAAACCGGTTTTTGGGAGATTTGCTGCGGATGGGTGCAAGATACAATGTTAATATAGCATAAAAAACGTGGTGTGTAAAGGCGGGATTTATGAAAAATAGAAAAACTATTCATATTGCTCAATAAATCTACTTGAAATTCTCTGTTTCGACTGGAATTTGTTGGGGGGTGCCACCACCGCGCAGTACCTGCCCGTCAAAGGCCCGAAGGGCGCTAAAGTTTAGGTCAAGCCTTTTCAAAGGCTTGCAGGTCCAGGGCAGAGCCCTGGTCGCTCCCGCAGGAGCGAAACTCCCCAGGGCGCTACCACTCAGGCGCAGCTTGGCCAAGGAGCATTTCGGCAGATTCCCAGGCCGCGGTTTTGAACAGCGGCTTTTGGGTGAGGATGGGGGCTATGGCGGTTCGGTAGCCACCTGGCGGGGAAGCGCAAACCGCGGCCGGGGTTAGGGGTAGGGCCTTTCTCCCCAAAACAGCCCGCCGCGCGCCGCAGGCGCTGGAGGCGGGCGCATTT
>JAAWGY010000295.1 GCA_022795575.1 Angelakisella sp.
GTTCGCCAGAAAGTAACCAAAGAGCGACCAGGGCTGCGCCCTGGACCCGACGGCCAAAGGCGTCAGTCGCTTGGGGGGCGCTCCCCTTACGCCGCCTGGGCCGCTTGGGCCCGGTTCTTCTGCATGGGTGACAGCCTCAATCTCATCGTGTGGTTGCTCAATGCTTGGTTGGGCGGCTGGCCCTGCGGGAGGACAGGCCCCAGCGGCCTTGCAGGGGGAGCGAAACGGCCCGCTCCCTCCTTCCGGTTGGCCTGACAAGGTGCCTCCGGCGGATCTGATTCCCTGCGGGGGGCTCCCCTTCCTTTGGTCGGGTGGGGCCTCCGGCGGATTTGATTCCCTGCGGGGGGAATTGGGCGCTTTGTTTGTTGTTCTGTTGCTCCGTTTCATTGTGGAGAGGACAGCGCTTTTAGGCCCGTCTGCCCAAAAGCCCAACCCCTCCCACCTCAACCACCCCCATAAGATGCAAGTAAAAACACTTGACTTTAATAAAATTAAAGACTATAATAATTTTATTAAAATAAAAAAGCAAATAACTACAAATCAATCTAAAGGAGGCCGGAGCACCGTGGCACTGACTGCACTGCCCGATTGGCTAACAGACCTGGACGAGGAGGACCTGGCCTTTATCCGCAAATTCGTCCTTTCCTCTGGTTCCCTAAAAGAGATGGCCCAGCTCTACGGCGTCACCTACCCCACCGTGCGCCTGCGGCTGGACCGGCTGATCCAGCGGATCCGCCTGCGGGAAACCGCCGCCGCAGACCCCTACATCGACCTGGTCAAGCGGCTGGCCCTGGATGACAAGCTGGATTTTGACACCGCCAAGCTGCTCATCAGCGAGTACAAAAAGATCAAAAAGGAGGATAACTAAATGTTTCTTGCTTTCCGGACTATCCTGTTTGTATTACTGTTCCTGGTGGTACCCTTCCTGCTGCAATACTTCCTCAGCACCCGGGAGGCCAAGTGGCCGGGGCTGATCCTCCCGGCCCTCTGCCTGCTGCTCGGTTTGGTGTATACCCTTTCTGCCACTACGGTACCGGCCGCTGTCGCTGCCTTTCTCCTTGGGGGAGGGGTTCCCTGCCTTCTCCACATGGCCCTATACGGGGCAGGGCGAAGCCGTGTTCGGCGGCGCAGCCGGGACCGGGTGGAAAAGATGAACATCCAGGACTTGGGATGACCGGGTTGGCTTGGCCGGGCGGCGGGCCAAGCGGTTACGGGTAGGGGGAGGTGGGGAGGGCAGGCTTTTGGGCTGGTGGGCCCAAAATGCGCCCGCCAATTGCATCGGCGGGCTGTTTTGGGGAGAAAGGCCCTACCCCTAACCCCGGCCGCGGTTTGCGCTTCCTGGCAAGGAGGGCGACAACCCGCTATTGCCCCCATCCTCACCACCACGCCGCTGTTTGAAACCGCGGCCTGACGGCCTACAACAAAACGGCAGGGCTCGTGCGCTTTGGCACAGGTCCTGCCGTAAATCGTTCCCCCAAAGGGCTGCGCCAGCAGCCCCACGGCCAACCGCCGAAGGCGGCTCTTAGGCCGGCCTCCCCTGAAAGGGGAGGTGTCGACCGCAGTCGACGGAGGGGTTCCCCCGCAGGGGCAGTTCTCTGCAACGCCAGCCCTGGGGAGTTTCGCTCCTGCGGGAGCGACCAGGGCCTGCGCGGCCCTGGACCTGCGGCCCGGTAGCCCGGGCAGGCACAACCTGTGGGGCAGGCTGCTACTAAACCCCATCCCTGTCATAATACCTCAGCATATCCTCATAAAGAGCCCTCGTCTGCGCCTCGTCACCCCAAGACAACGGATCATCTGCATAACAAAGCGTCCAAAAAGGCTCCGTCTTCTGGAGCCAAGGCGGCAACCCCTTCCACAAGCTGTACATCCGCCCCGCAAACGCCCGGATATCCAACCCCTCCCCATAGTAAACCTCCCTAATCCGCCCCATCAACACCCGCCCAAAAGCCTCCGCCGAAAACTCCCCCGTATGCTCCCCCCAGTAGCGCCAAACCCGCGCCGCCAACCCCTTCATATCCCGGAACCCCCACTCCAGCTCCAGCAGCAGCTCGTCCTCTGGATCCTCCAGAAAAAGCCGGTCCACCTCTGCCCGGCATTCCTCCGCCCCCATCAACCCCTCCCGCCAAAGAAGAACATCAGCCAGCAGCGCCTCCATCTCCCAACACTCCCCCCTACACCAAGTCAATAACCACCAACTCCGGCGGATTGTAAAACCGTGGTACCCGTGTAGTCTCCCGCGCCAACCCCCGGCTGACCACCATCACCGTCCCACCCTCCCGGTAAATCCCCCCGGCATATTCCGGCAGCACCCCCTGATGAGGCGCGTAAAGCCCGTTGAGCACCCCCGGGATCCTCCATTGCCCCCCATGAGCATGACCAGCCAGCACCAGGTCAAAGCCGTGGTAAACATACAGTGGCATCGATTCCGGCCGATGCGCCAGCAAAACCACCGCCCCCCTGTAATCCCGTGCCAACTCCTGAACCTGCCCTACCTGCCCCCCGAAATCCACCCAACTCCCTGCCGGATTTTCTCCGGCCATAAAATGCCCGTCCGGATCATCCACCCCGCAAACAGCAACTGTCTCCCCCCGGACCGAAACCAGCTCCATCTCCCCAGCCAACCGCCGGATTCCCAGCCCCTCCAGCGTTTCCATCGCCTCCCGGAATGCCTCCGGCGAGGACCAGTACTCGTGATTCCCGGTGACGTACCAGCAGGGATACTTTCCCGCAATCCCTTCCAGCACCGCCACAGCATCGTCCGGCGGTAGTTTGTCATCGAAGATATCCCCTGTCAGGGCAATGATGTCCGGCTTCTCCGCCTCGATGGCCGCGATCAGCTCTTCTCCCGCCGTACCATAGCGGCAGGCGTGAAGGTCGGACACCTGAACAATGCGGATAGGGCCGGTAATCCCCGGCAAATCCACCCGATACCGGCGCACCGTTAGACCGGTGTAAAATCCCGGCAGAATCAGAAGCATGAGCAGCACAAAAACTGCCGCCCGGATCAACGCCCTTCTCTTTCTCATAGCCAACCGCTCCCTTCTCTGCTGCAATGGTATGGGGCCAAGGCAGTCAATTATGCCGACAACATAATCAAGCCGGCAAGCTTTACGAACATGGGTTAAATGAAAAATCCGGCCCCCTTGGATGAGGGGACCGGGTAGGGATTGCGGGGGCAACCCCCACTGGTGGGCCTTCAGGGATTCGAACCCGGGACCAACCGGTTATGAGCCGGTCGCTCTGACCAACTGAGCTAAAGGCCCTTTTCCTGAAATAGAGCCGCTGACCAGAAGACAGCGGCTCTATCTTGGCTCCCCCTGTCTGGCTCGAACAGACGACCCTGCGGTTAACAGCCGCATGCTCTACCGACTGAGCTAAGGAGGAATATGTGGATAGCGGCTCCCGT
>JAAWGY010000296.1 GCA_022795575.1 Angelakisella sp.
CAACCGCCGTAGGCGGCTCTTAGCGCCTGGAAAAAACCTTGTAATACAGCAAGTATTCCGGCGGTTTTTTGCCTTGCGGGGCAAAAAAATCCCCGCCAAGGCGGCGCACCGGGAGATCTTGAATAGGCTCTAAGAGGATCAGCCGATAGTATCAGAGTCGGAAGCAGCATCCGGGAGTTCTCGGAGAGCGTGCACACATTGCACAACCAGCTCGTTGCGGCTCATCCCGTAGCGGGTAGCGATGTCCTCCAGCCGCCGGAGGGTGGAATCGTCAAAGCGGATGGTGACGGCTTCCTTTTTGTATGGCTTGGGAACAAAATCCTTCACAAAACCCCCTCCTTGGCTCTATTTTACAGGATAGGAAGAGCGATAGATAGATTCATTTTTCATATCATAATCGGCGGCAAATCAAGAATTCATTTTTGAATGTAGATTTTTTTGCTTTTATCGGTTATGATGGTATTGCAAATCGTTTTTAGATGAGAGATGAAAGAAGGTGTCGTATTATGATGTCCAACGATTTCGAGGAAGCATTTGGCAACTTCCTGGACCGCACCGAGTACGACCAAGCGGCGAACGCGCTGTTTGAGATCACCCGGGCAGCCTTCCAGGCGGGATGGCTGGCCGCGGGTGGCCAGCCGCCGGTGCCCCAAAAGCTCTTCCAGCTGGTCCGCCCCGGGGAAACGCCCCCCCAGGACGGGGAGGAGGAGCGGGACGAGCAGCAAGAAAAACAAGCCCCCTGAAAAACTTTTCAACCTCCTGCGACAATAAGCCCCCCGCCGGGGGGCTTATACTATTTTCCGGAAGCTTTTGGAAAAGGAGGCGGTACCGACGGACTATGTCATCTATGGGGATGTGCTGGTGGCGGTCAATTTTATCATCGACCTGCTGATCCTCCGCCTCTGCCAGCCCCTTACCGGCATCCGCCAGCGGGGGCTGAGGCCCTACCTGGCGGCGGGGGCGGGGGGCCTTTGCGCCATGGCCATCTTTTTCCCCGCCGGGTCGGTATGCGTGGACCTGTTTATCCGGCTGGGTGTCTCCTTTATCGTGGTATCCATCGCCTACGGACGCCAGAAGCCGGTGGTATTTCTGCGGCTGCTGGCGGTGTTCTATGCCGTCAGCTTTTTGGTGGCGGGGGTGGTAATGGCGCTGTGGTTTTTGATGCCAAGGGGGCGGTACGCCTACCGCAACGGGATGCTCTACCTGGACCTGCCGCCGGTGGTGCTCATTGGCTCGGTGGCGGCGGCCTACCTCTTTGTCTGCCTCTTTGAGCGGGTTTTCCGCTGGGGCAGGCGGATGGGGGAGCATTACGCCATGACCGCCCAGCGGGACGGCAGGATGGTGGCCTTTACCGCCCTGGCCGATACCGGCAACCGCCTTACCGAGCCTTTTTCCGGCGCGCCTATGGTGGTGCTGGATGCCGGCAGGGGCCGGGCGCTCCTTACCGAGCAGGAGGCCCGGTGGCTGGACAGCGGCATGACACAGGGGGAGCCGCCTCCCGGCCTGCGGGTGGTCCCCTGCCGGACCATCACCGGGGAGGGGATGCTGACGGCGTTCCGGCCCCAAAGCCTGCAGGTGCAGGTGGGAAAGCGCTGGGTGGAGGTGGAGGGATACATTGCCCTGCTCCCGGGGGAGAGGTGCCCTGACGGCTGCCAGGGGATCTTCCACCCGGGGCTGATCCAGCTGGCGGCGGAGGAGAAGAGGGAACGAGAAGGGGGAACGGTGCATCATGGGGGAAGGTAAGGAATGGAATGTCATCCGCAGGGGGAAGGGGCTCTTCCGGCGGGTGATCGGGATGCTGCTGGGGCCGGAGGAGCAGGGGGTCTTTTACATCAACGGCCCGGAGACACTCCCCGCCCCCCTTAGCCGGGAGGAGGAGGAAAAGGTTTTTACCCTGCTAAAAAGCGACGTTGCCAAGGCCCGGGAGGAGCTTATTGTCCACAACCTGCGGCTGGTGGTCTACATCGCCCGCAAGTTTGAATCCACCGGGGTGGGCATCGAGGACCTGATCTCCATCGGCACCATCGGCCTCATCAAGGCGGTGAACACCTTTTGTCCGGACCGCAACATCAAGCTGGCCACCTACGCCAGCCGGTGCATCGAAAACGAGATCCTGATGTACCTGCGCAAGTTCCAGAACGTGAAAAACGAGGTCTCCATCGATGAGCCCCTCAACGTGGACTGGGATGGAAACGAGCTGCTGCTCTCCGACATCCTGGGCACCGAAAACGACACGGTGAACCGGGTGATTGAGCAGGACGTGGAGCGCAGCATCATCCGGGAGGCGGTGAGCCGGCTGGAGGGGCGGGAACGCACCATAATGGAGCTGCGCTTTGGCCTTGGGGGGCAGGAGGAGAAAACCCAAAAGGAGGTGGCGGATATGATTGGCATCTCCCAGTCCTACATCTCCCGGCTGGAAAAGAAGATTATCCGCAGCCTGCGAAAGGAGCTGGAAAAGGTGTATTGACCGCCTGGCCGGGGTAGTCTATAATGGATGGGAAAAAACAGGAAAAGAGGAATGACCATGAAGCCCATCATTGGAATGACCGCCTGCCGGGGGGAGGGGAAGGTCTTTAAGACCAACGATACCTATGTAGAGGCGATTCTGCGGGCGGGGGGTATCCCGGTGCTGCTGCCCATTGCCCAGGGGCTGGAGGACTGCGCCAGGCTGGCTGCGATGGCGGACGGGGTGCTGATTCCCGGGGGGGTGGATATGGCCCCACAGCACTTTGGGGAGGAGCCTGCCAAAGAAGTAACCTGTATTGACCACCAGCTGGACGACTTCGAGCTGGAGCTGATCCGTCAGGCTGCCGCCTTGGGTAAGCCGATGCTGGCGATTTGCCGGGGACATCAGGTGGTGAACGTGGCCTTTGGGGGGACGTTGTACCAGGACATTCCCGGCCAGTGCCCCCAGGCGGGGGGGCACTACCAGGCTACCGACAGCCGGGCGGAGCCGTACCACACGGTGGAGGTGTTGCCGGGGACCTTTTTGGCGGCGGCGATGGGGGAGGGGGCGGTGCTGACCAACTCCTACCACCATCAGGCGATCCGGGAGGTGGCGCCGGGGTTTACGGTGTCTGCGCGGGCGAAGGATGGTATCATTGAGGGTATCGAGAACGCCGACGGGTCTATTGTTGGGGTGCAGTGGCATCCGGAGTGTATGGAGGAACGGTATCCTCGGTTCCGGGGGATTTTCCGGGCGTTTGTGGAACGGGCGGCGGCGAAATAGAGGGCAGCAGCCTGTCCCACAGGTTGTGCCCGCCCGGGCTACCGGGCCGCAGGTCCAGGGCTGCGCAGGCCCTGAAGGCGCAGGGACCTTCTGCGGAAGGTCCGGGGAGCCTACGGCTCCGCTGCGCCTCACGGGGGAACCAGTTCCCCCGTGTGCCCCCTCCGCCCTCCGGGG
>JAAWGY010000297.1 GCA_022795575.1 Angelakisella sp.
CCTTTTCCACCGCCACCAGGTCGTATTTTGTTTTTCGGGCGGGGTTGGCGCTCCCCTCCAGATACACGGTGCAGCCGGGGAGGAGCAGCTCCCGGCAGCCAGGGGAGCGGGGGCGAAAACGCCCGAAACGCGCGTAGTTTCCGAAAAAATTTTTTCCGGGACTTTCGTTTCAGGGGGCGTTATTTTTATGCCGTTTTTTACAAGGAGTGATAGGTTTGGCAACCCCCAGAAAAGGAAAAATCGAGGAATCCCCCGGCTACTGCAAGGCGGAAGACCTGGCGAGCCTGTTCGGGCTGACGGGCCAGTGGATCAACCAGCTTACCAGGGACGGGGTGCTGAAGAAAAGGGACACCCCCGCCGGGAAGCGGTACAATGTGGTGGAGTCCACCAGGTCCTATGTGCAGTACCTCCGGGACAAGGCGGCAGGCCGCGGGGAGAAGGGCATCCCGGAGTCCAAGGAACTGGAGAAGTTCGACGCCGAGGTGCGGATCAAGCAGGCCAAGGCCCAGATTGCCGAGTTGGAGGCCCAGGAGCTGCAGGGCACCATGCACCGCAGCGAGGATGTGGCCGCCCTGACGGAGGATCTGTTATACACCGTCCGGGATTCCCTGTTGGCTCTGCCCGGACGCCTGGCCGTGGATGTGGCCAGATCCGAAACTGCCGCCGAGGCCGCCGAGATCGTCAAGCGGGAGGTCTATTTGGTGATGCAGGATCTGTCTGCCTACGCCTACGACCCCAAGACATATGCCGAGCGCGTCCGGGAACGGATGGACTGGCAGGCGGAGCATGGAGGGGCGGACGATGACGAGTAACCGAGCGGAACGGCGGCAGGCGGAAGCAGCGGCCAACCAGGCGGCCCGCCGACTGATGAGAGCGATTTCCAGGGGGCTTGCGGGAATGCAGCCCCCGGAAAATCTGACCGTCACCGAATGGGCGGAGTGCAAACGGTACCTCTCCACCGAGGCCAGCGCCGAGCCGGGACTGTGGCGTACCAATCGCACCCCCTACCTTCGGGCCATCATGGACGCCTTCACTGACCCGAAGATCCGCCACATCGTCTTTGTGGCGGCGTCCCAGGTAGGCAAAACGGAAGTCCTCAACAACATCATCGGGTACATCATCGACCAGAACCCCGGCAGCATCCTCTTTGTCCACCCCACCACGATTGATGCCAGGGAGTTCTCCAAGCTTCGGATCGCCCCGATGATCCGGGACAGCCCCGCCGTGCGCCGGAAGGTGGCCGCCCCCAAGAGCCGGGACAGCGGGAACACCCTGCTCCAGAAGTCCTACCCCGGCGGCATTCTGACGCTGTGCGGCTCCAACGAGGCCCACGCCCTGGCATCCAAGCCCATCCGCTATGTGTTCGGAGATGAGCGGGATCGGTGGGCGCAGTCCGCCGGCACCGAGGGCGACCCTTGGGAGCTGGCTATGGCCCGGCAGACCACCTTCTACAATGCGAAGGCCGTAGAGGTCAGCACCCCCACCATCCGGGGGAGCAGCAACATCGCCAAGAGCTTCGCCAAGGGCACCATGGAGCGGTGGAAATCCCAGTGCCCCCACTGCGGCGAATACCATGAGATCCAGTGGAAGGACATCCGCTATGAGGCGGAGGAGACGGTGGTCAATCACGAGCGCACCTACACGGTGCATGATGTGTTTTGGATCTGCCCCGGCTGTAGCTGCGTGTCCGATGAGGCCACTATGAAAAAACAGCCTGCCCGCTGGGAGGCGGATAATCCCGCCGCCTATGCCAACGGTGTCCGCTCCTTTTGGTTGAATGCCTTCGTCAGCCCCTGGGCCAGCTGGGAGAGCATCTGCCTGAAGTACCAGAACGCCCTGGGGGACACAGGGAAGATGCAGGTGGTCTACAACACCTGCTTCGGTCAGCTCTGGGAGGACCGGGGAGACACCCAAGACCCGGATACACTTCTGGGACGGCGGGAGGTCTACGAGGCCGAACTCCCGGAGGGGGTGCTGGTACTCACCGCCGGGGTGGACACCCAGGACGACCGCATGGAATACGAGATCGTGGGCCACGGCCATTTCGGGGAGACCTGGGGCATCGAGAAGGGCGTCATCATGGGCCGCCCGGATGACCCCGCCACCTGGGATAGCCTGGACATGATGGTGTTCGACCGGGTCCTGCGCTTCAAGGACGGTCTGGGACTGAAGGTCAGTATGTCCTTTGTTGACGAAGGCGGACATTTTACCGCAGAAGTCCGGCTATTTTGTCGGCAACGGATCAAAAAGAAGGTGTTCTGCGTCAAGGGCTTTTCCGGCCCGGATCGGCCCTTCACCAGCCCGCCCAAAAAGCAGAAGGTCATCATCAACAACCGCTATCTGGGAACGGTGTGGCAGTACCAGTTGGGGGTAGACTCCGGCAAGCAGGTCATTATGGACAACCTCAAGGTGCAGGCTCCGGGGCCGAAATACTGCCACTTTCCCCTCCGGGAGGATTACGGCGCGATGTACTTCAACGGCCTGCTCTCGGAGCACCTGGTGCCAGAGGGCAAGACCCGCCAGCGGTGGGTATGGGCGAAGATCCAGGGCCATGAACGCAACGAGCCCTTGGACTGCCGGAACTATGCACTGGCGGCCTTCAAGGTACTGCCGGTGGACTTGGATGCCCTTGACCGTCGACTGAAGATCGTACGAGGCAAACGCCCCGACACCGAAGCGGCCCCCAAGGTGACCCCCAAGCGCCGGGGGACGGTAAAGCCCAAGGACAGCGAATACGATGAATGGTAGGTGAGAAGATGGCAAGCAAGACCGAGCTGAAGGCGCGGCTGGCTTTCTGGCGCAGCGCCCTGGAGAAACTGCGGGAGGCTTACTTGGCCCTCCTGGACGGCGGCGTAAAGTCATACAAGATCGGCAACGAGGAGCTGACCCGACTTGACCTGGTTTCCCTCCAGAAGCGCATCGAGGAGGCCGAAAAGAAGGTGGACGAACTGGAGGCCCTGCTGGCAGGTGGCCACGCCCGGCGGGCCTTTGCGGTGACACCTATGGATTGGTGAAAAAGGACTTGACTTTTTGCCCAAGCAATAATATACTTATTGCAGGAGCAAAAAGTGAGGTGATAAAATGTCTCCTAAGACAGGTCGCCCACACAAGGACATCACTAAGAGCGTAAACCTTGGTCTGCGCTTGACTAAAGAAACTGCGGACAAGTTGCAACGGTGCGCTGAAACCCTTGGAATCTCTCGGACAGAAGTGATTGAAAAGGGAATCGACCTTGTGGATGAGACCATAAAAAAATGAGAACAGCCCGTCTACCCTCGACAAGTACCGGACTGTTCCCATACACCAAACCAAGGAGGTTTGATAAATCTATTCTATCAGACCTTCCTTGGAATTGCAAGGAGGAATTACATATGGCAGAGGGCAAGAAAAATCTTCCCAAT
>JAAWGY010000298.1 GCA_022795575.1 Angelakisella sp.
CTGCCGTTGTAATAGCCGTCCTGGGGAGTTTCGCTCCTGCGGGAGCGACCAGGGCCTGCGCGGCCCTGGACCTGCGGCCCGGTAGCCCGGGCGGGCACAACGTGAGGGACATCCCCGGCCCTTGACATCCCACCCCCACAGAGGTATCATCATAGCAGCCACCCCCAAATGAAAGAAGGCGTACCAATGACCCTAACTCACCAAAGCTGCGGCGCCCTGGTCCTGGCCGGCGGCCGCGGAAGCCGCCTGGGAGGCGTGGAAAAAGCCCTCCTCCTCCTGAACGGAGAAACCCTCCTCCACCACCTGGAGCAGGAGCTGTCCCCCTTCCCGGAAAAGCTGCTCTCCACCAACGACCCCGCCCTGGCCCGTGGAACCTCCTTCCTGCCGGTGGCAGACCGCCGCAAAGGCTGCGGCCCCCTGGAGGGAATCGCCGCCGCCCTCTCCGTCGCCAAAAGCCCCGCCCTCCTGGTCCTCCCCTGCGATATGCCCGGCTATACCGCCCCCCTGGGGGAATGGCTGCTGTCCCAGGGGCAGCCGGATTGGCCCGCCTGGGTGTGCAGCGCAGCCGACGGCCTGCACCCCCTCTGCGGCATCTACACCAAAGCCGCCCTGCCGGTCCTGGACCGGTGCCTGACCGAAGGCATCCTCCAGGTCCGCCGCGCCCTGTCGATGATGAACGCCCAGGTGCTGGACACGGCAGAATCCCCCTTCCCCCCGGAGGTCTTTCTCAACATCAACACCCCCGAGGAGCTGGAAAAAGCCAGCCGTTGACGCCGTATGATAAGGAATCGCCCCCAAAGCCGCCCAAAAAAGCGGCCCCAGGGGCGATTGTTTTTTTAGAGCCTATTCAAGCGCTCCCGGTGTGCCTTCATTTCGACCCTTCCGCCGGGAAGAAAAGGCGGAAGTATTCCTCATAGGTTTCCCGGACATACTCCAGGTGCTCTTTCATGTAAAAATAGGCGTATTCGCCGTTTTTGTTCCGGATGGCCTTGCAGATCTTCAGGTGCTGGTCCGAGAAATCGGCGCTGATGCTCCGCTGCCGGGCGGGAGGGATCAGGGCCGAAACCGGGTAGGCCTCTACCTTCATCAGCTGGTCGAACCACTCCAGCAGGATGGGGTTGTGCAGCATCCCGATCAGGGTGCGGTGAAAGGCGTCCTCCGGCAAGGTGGCACAGACACACTCCTCCAAGACTTTCAGCTCCTCTGCCGATGCCTCCGCAGCCGCCTTTTGGGCGATGGCAGGCTCCAACAGGATGCGGGCATCAGTGGAATAGAGGAAGACTTGCTGATAATCCTTCAGCGCCATCAGCTCCGGGGTTAGCTGGGTGCGGTCGATCAGGATGAAGCTGCCCTTGCCCTTGCGGGTTTCAATCACGCCGGCCTCGCTGAGAAGCCGCAGCGCCTCCCGCACGGTGATACGGCTGACCCCCATCATCTCCATGAGTTCCTTTTCGCTGGGCAGCATATCCCCCTTTTGGTAGGTCCCCTGGGCAATCATCCCCTTGATCCGTTCCAGCACCTGCTCGTAAAGCTTTTTGCCGGAGGTGAGTGTGTACTGTTTTTTCATGGACGCTCCTGTCTGTTTTTGTGTTCACGGCGTGTAATTATGGGTTTTTTTGGCGTGCCGCCTATAGATTATAGCATAAATGGATATGTGAGCGCAATATTTTTTTATTTTGAAGGACAAACATTTGGCCTGACGGCCTGTAACAGAACGGCAGGGCTCGCGCTCTTTGGCACAAGCCCTGCCGTGGTTGTATAAGAGCTTCACCCGCTGCACCTGGTACAACCTGCGGGACGGCTCATCGCACAGCATCATCCCCCGGCGTGCCCGCGCCTCCGCTCCCTTTGCCGCCATTCCACCGTCCGGCGCCGTACCACCGGCCACAAGGCAACCACCCCAATCAGGTTCGGAACCATCATCGCCCCGTTCAGCAGGTCAGAAAGGCTCCAGATAAGCCCCATATCCGCCCCCGCCGCCCATACCATCACCAGCAGGTAGCAAACCCGGTAAAGCGTCAGCCCGCCCCGGTGCCCTCCCAAAAGCCATCCAACCGCCCGCTCCCCGTAATACCCCCACCCCAGCACGGTGGAAAACGCAAAAAGCAGCAGCGAAAGGCTCACGACCCATCCCCCTGCCGGCCCCAGCGCCCGGGAAAACACCGCCGAGGTGAGGGCCGCCCCATCCAGCCCAAACTGCCACAGCGGCCCTCCGGAGAGGATGACCACCGCCGTAAAGCCGCACATCAGGATGGTGTCTGTAAACACCTCAAAAATGCCCCACAGCCCCTGCTCCGCCGGGCCCTGGGCATCCGCCCCGGCGTGGGCGATGGGGGCGGAGCCCAGCCCCGCCTCGTTGGTAAAAACCCCTCGGGCCACCCCGTAGTGCACCGCCTGGCGCACCGTGTACCCCACCCCTCCCCCTGCCGCTGCCCCCGGATCCAGGGCGCACCGGAAGATGAGGCTTAGGGCCCGGGGCACCTCGGCCCGGTTGTGCAGCAGCACCAACGCCCCCGCCCCCATATAGAACAGCCCCATCAGCGGGACGAATTTTTCGGCAAAGGCCCCAATTCTTCGCAGTCCCCCCAGCAGCACCAGCCCCGCCGGCAGCGCCATCCCCAGGCCGACGGCCAGGGGCGGCAGGGCAAAATCCCGGGCCAGCACCTGGGCCACCGCCCCCACCTGGGCGGCGTTGCCGATGCCAAAGGAAGCCAGCAGGCAGAAGACACAGAACACCCCAGCCAGCCAGGGCATTCCCAGCCCCCGGGAGATGTACTCCATCGGCCCCCCCTGCCAGCTGCCGTCCCGGCCCCGGGCGCGGTACTCCACCGCCAGCAGCACCTCGGCGTATTTGGTTGCCATCCCCAGCAGGGCGGCGCACCACATCCAAAAGACCGCCCCCGGGCCCCCGGCCACAATCGCCGCCGCCACCCCGGCGATGTTCCCGGTGCCCAGCGTCCCGGCCAGCGCGGTGGAGACCGCCTGAAAGGGTGTCACCCCGGCCGCGCCCTTCCTCCGCTGTCCCCCCCGTCCGGGGAGGAGCGAGCCCAGCGTATGCCGCACCACCGCCTTAACATCCCGGAGGGGGAGTAAGCCGGTTACAGCGGTCATCCAAAGCCCCACCGCCGTCAGCAGAATCGCCATTGGCCCCCACCCCTTTCCCTCTATCCTTATGGGAGAGGGCGGGGAATCATACCGGAGGGCGTCGCTCCGCCGCCTGCGGCCCTTTCTCCAAAGCCTTCATCTTCGCCCCGAACCTTTTCTCACCCTGCCGCATAGAATGGCCTTAGAGCCTATGCAAGATCTCCCGGTGCGCCGAATGGACGGGTATTTTTTCGTCCTGCAAGGCAAAAAATCGCAGGAATACTTGCTGTATTGCAAGATTTTTTAACGCAGCAGG
>JAAWGY010000299.1 GCA_022795575.1 Angelakisella sp.
GCCAAAAACACAAGCCCTGCCTATGTTATAGTCGTCCTGGGGAGTTTCGCTCCTGCGGGAGCGACCAGGGCCTGCGCGGCCCTGGACCTGCGGCCCGGTGGCCCGGGCGAGCACAACCTGTGGGACAGGCTGCTTCGCTTCCCGGCGGGCGGCAGTCGCCTTTCAGGTGTCAATCCGGCTGTTTGCCGTCAGCCCGGCAGCTGCCAAAACCGGCAGAGATAGCCCCGGTGGGGCAGCTCCGCCGGCACTCGCCGCAACGGATACACTCCGGACTGTCAATGTCCTTGGTAACTTCCACCGCCATGGGGCAGACCGCCTCGCATTTGCCGCAGCCAACACAACGGGAGCGATCCAGCGACATCCGGTAAAAGCTAAAGCGGTTAAAGAGCCCGTAAAAGGCACCAAGGGGACAGAGGTAGCGGCAAAACGGGCGGCTGAGAAAAACCGACGCCAGCAGGATAATCACCAGAACGAAAAGCTTCCAGTGGAAGAGGACCCCTGCCAGCCCCCGGAGGATGGGATCCCCGGCCAGCAGGGGGATGCCGCCGCCCAAGGTCCCGGCGGGGCAGAGGTATTTGCAGAAGTAGGGCACCGACGCCCCGGTCTCGGCCCCGGTGAGGATAGGCAGACCCACCACCAGCACCACCAGCACCAGATACTTGAGGTACCGGGCGGAGCGGTGAAGCTTTTCCGGCAGCCGGAGCTTGGGGGAGGGGATCTTGTGGAGCAGGTCCTGGACCAGACCGAAGGGGCAAAGGAAGCCGCAGACCACCCGGCCCAGCACCACCCCGAAGAGCATCAGCAAACCCAGGACGTAAAAGGGAAAGTGCCCCCGTACCCCGCCCACCGCTGTTTGCAGGGAGCCGATGGGACAGGCCCCCAGGGCCCCGGGGCAGGAATAGCAGTTAAGCACCGGAACGCAAACCGCCTTTGTCCCACCGGTATAGATGCTCCCCTTGGCGAAGCCGGCGAGGTAGCCGTTGGAGAGGGCCGCGGCGGCAAGCTGAACGGCCCGCCGGGGGGAGAACCCCTGCCCTACCCGATGCCGATGCACTCGAGGCATATTCTCACCGCCTTCCCCATAACCTCCAGATGCTCCCGGCCCAGCAGGCCGATGGCGACGAACAGGAGGGCGGCGGTCAACAGCCCCCACCGCAGCAGAGCGATTCTATTCCGCAAGGCTGATCTCCGCCTTTCCCGCACTGGACAGGGCGCTGTTTACCGCATCCAAATAGGTTGCGGCAAGGTCCTTCTGTCCGCCGATGATGGGTTCCCCCACCAGGTTGCCCTCGCTATCCACCAGGACGGTGGTGGGAACATAGACGATTTGATTGGCCAGGGAACCCAGGTCGCCGTCGCCGGAGACGAGGGTGACGCCGTTATAGCCGGCCTTTGTAAGGATACTCTGGACGGCGTCCAGATCCCCGCCGCCATCCAGACAGACGGTGATGAGGGCCACGTGATCCGGCAGGGCTTCTTCAAACGCGGCAAGGTCGGGCATTTCCGAGATGCAGGGGCTACAGAAGGTTGCCCAAAAGTTGACGACAGTTAAGTCCTTTTCGGCCAGGTTTTCCTGGGAAAAGGTTTCGCCGGACAGGGTGGTTGCGGTAAAGGAGGCGAGGCTGCCCATACTGGCGGCATCGCTGGAGCTATCAGAGGCTGGCTGGTCGGGGGGTGTTTGGGGGGCCGGGGATGTTTGTGCGGGCGGGGTGCTGGGGGCTGTGGTATCGGTAGAGCAGCCGACAGCCAGCAGGGTGAGGGACAGGAGGAGCGCCAGCAACAGGCGTAGGGAGGGGTTCTTTTTCATGGGGTGTGATTCCTTTCATGATGGGATGATTTTATTTTAGAGGTAGTATACCACAAACCGAAGCGGATGAACAGACCTTTGCCGGGAGGATGTCCAAAATAAAGATTTTAATGGTACAATGGGAGATATGAGAAAGCAGATGTAAAAGCATGGAAAAGATGCCCGAAATTTGGGAGAGCGGAAGGCAAGGCGGATGTACAATGCAAGCGCAAAAAGGGAAAAGTGGAAAAAAAGAGTGACACAAAGGGGGAACACCAGTAAAATGGTAGTTGCCAGACCAACCAAAAGGAGGTTCCCCAATGAGTCACTATAACAGCTTAGCAAAAAAGAAAGAGAAAATATATAAATCGAATAAAAGGGAAATCACTTAGTGAAATAGCGGCAATTATCGGACGTTCCATTGCAACAGTCAGCAGGGAGCTAAAACGGGAAATACCGGCCATCAGAGGCACAGGCCAGGGTATAAAAGCGCCGGGAAAAATGCCGCAGACCACTGCTTCTGGCTAAGGGGCAGCTGAGGGAAGCGGTTTCCAGGTTGCTGGTGGAAGAGCAATGGTCCTCCGAACAGATATCCAACCGGCTTGCTAAGGAGGGAAAAGCTACTGTAAGCTACAACACCATTTACCGAGCGATCAAAGCTGGGATCATGGAAGCAAAGGGGACGAGGAAAAACCGGCATGGACGGTATCCTATGAGCAAATATCTGCGTTGTAAGGGATGGCGGGAGAAGAAGAAGTCCAACCGCTCTCCTCATCATCCACCAGAGCATAGAGGAAAGGCCAAAAGCAGCGGAAACGAGAAAGCAGTGTGGCCATTGGGAGGGAGACCTTGTTTACAGCAGTTTCCACAAGGTGTATATTGTTACATTGGTAGAGCGGCGTTCTCGATACTTGTTGACTGGTATCAGTAAAAGCAAGAGGCCAAAGAAGGTTGCCGATGTGCTCTGTGAAATGCTGCAAACTATACCGCCCAGGCTGGTTTGTTCCATCACCCTGAACTGTGGAAAGGAGTTTGCAGAGCATTTTGAGGTCACAAGGAGGCTGTCCCATGCAGCGGTCTTTTTTGCACATCCTTCCTCACCCTGGGAACGAGGGACGAATGAAAACACCAATGGATTGCTTCGTCAGTATGTCCCCAAACACACCTACAAGGTCCCCTTCTCTGAAACTCTGCTTGAAGGTTTTACCCATAAGCTAAACCACAGACCTCGCAAATGCCTTTCCTGGAAATCTCCTGCTGAAGTTTTTTCCATAAATCCTTGCACTTGACTTGACAATTCAAGGAACCAGAAAGTAACCAAAAAACGACCAGGGCTGCGCCCTGGACCCGACGGCCAAAGGCGTCAGTCGCTTGGGGAGCGCTCCCCTTACGCCGCCTGGACTGCTTGGGCCCGGTTCTTCTGCATGGGTGACAGCCTCAATCTCAACGTGTGGTTGCTCAATGCTTGGTTGGGCGGCTGGCCCTACGGGGGGATAGCCCCCAGCAGCCTTGTTAGGTGGCCGGTTGCGCCCGCTCCCTCCTTCCGGTTGGCCTGACAAGGTGCCTCCGGCGGATCTAATTCCCT
>JAAWGY010000300.1 GCA_022795575.1 Angelakisella sp.
CTTGAAAGCCATCAAGGCTTCCTGCGTTTTTGGGGCTTCGGCAGCTGAAAAAGCTCCTCGCCCAGCTGTATGCCGCCAATTCTGATGATTGCTATAGATAGGTACTGAAAAGGGGGTATCTGGAATGGAGCAGAGCAAACGGGACCGCTCCCTGGGGCGGTTCCTAAGCCTGGTGCTGCGGCACAACCCAAGGGCGGCTTACATCACCCTGGACCGCCACGGCTGGGCGGAGGTGGAGCCCCTGCTGGCAGGCTGCGCCCGGGCTGGGCACCCGATCACCCGGGAGGACCTGGAGCGCATCGTCCGGGAAAACGACAAGCAGCGGTACTGCTTTGACCCGGAGCACAGGCGGATCCGGGCCAATCAGGGGCACTCTGTGCCGGTGGAGCTGGACCTCCGGGAGGCGAAGCCCCCGGCGCGGCTGTACCACGGTACCGCCGTCCGGTTTTTGGGCAGCATCCGCCGGGAGGGCATCACCCGGCAGTCCCGGCAGCAGGTGCACCTTTCCGCCGAAACGAAGACCGCCTGGCAGGTGGGGGCCCGCCACGGCGCGCCGGTGGTGCTGGTGGTGGACGCCGGGGCCATGGCCCGGGAGGGGCGGAGGTTCTGGCTCTCGGAAAACGGCGTTTGGCTCTGCGAGGAGGTGCCCTGGCGGTTTATCGGGGAGGAGGGGATCCTTTGGGGACGGGAGACGCCCACGGGATGATGGGCATCCGGTCCTTGTACCGGCGGCTGCTTCCGGGAATGAATTCCGTTGACAACCCGGCAAGGGCCGTGCTAAAATAGCGGCGTAGATACAAAAGCATAGGGACGGGGGCTCCGGATGGATGGGAAACCAGCACCCGGACCGCCGGCAGAAGGGAGGGGTTCCCCATCTGGATCAAGCAAACCACCGCCAAAAGCGGTGGACGGCCTGTAGCCTACTGCCAGCTGATGCGGACCGAATATCTCCCCGGCGGCAGGTCCCGGCAGCAGCTGGTGCTCAGCCTGGGCCGGGCCGACCGCTTAGACGTTGCGGCCCTGCGCCGGATGGCCGCGGATATCACCGCCGGCCACACCGACCTGCTCACCCCCCAGCTGCTGGCGATGCTGCCCGAAAGCCGGGAGTACGGGCCGGTATCCCTCCTCCTCCGGGCCTTAGCGGCGCTGGACCTCCCCCGCTGCTGGGAGGAGGCCTGCCAGCAGCTCTGCATCCCTCCACGGGGAGCGGGGGCCCTTTCCGCCCTCACCGCCTACTACCTCCTCAGCTACCAGCGGGGCACCCCCTTCTTCCAGTGGCTGGGGCAGTGCTATGTCCCCCGGGCGGGGGAGGTCTCCCGGGAATCCATCGGGGAGGCGGCGCTGCTGCTGGCCGGGGACGGCTTCCTCCACCCCGGCATGGCCAGCCGGGCCCACCGGGCCATGGCCGGGGAGGATTGGGGCTACTGCTACGCCGTCCCCTGCCAGTACGACTTTCTGCCGGAGGACCGCCCGGCGGACGTCCTCTTCCTCCTCAGCGGGGAGGACGTGCCCCTCTGCCGCCGCCTTTGGGAGAGCACCCCCCCGGGGGAGCTCCGGGAGCTGGCGAGACGGTCGGTGATCCTCACCCGGGATCCGGGGCTGCTGGCCCGCCACGGCCTGGGGCCGGGGAGCTGCCGCTTTATCTGCGCCGCCGCGCCCGGGGATCTGGCCGGCTTTGGGGACCGGGAGGGGGAGCTGGCCGCCTTCCTGCGGGAGGAGGGGGAGTACCTCCCCTACCGGGAGTACGGCTTCCGGGAGCGGGACTTTGGCCCGGTGCGGGCGGTGATCCTCCGGTCCTCCTCCGGCACGGCGGCGGCCTTAAGCCAGTGGCACCGGGAGCCCCGGGAGCTGATCCTCACCAACACCTCCCTGCCGGTGGAGCGGGTGCTGGAAAAATTCCTGATGCTGGACAAGGTCATCGACATTGTTTACCCCGTTTACCTTACCGAGGATTTACAGTTTTTGCGCCAGCGCCACACCTCCGAGGAGCTTTGGGAGCTGCTGGGCAATATGCAGCTTTTGCAGCTCTTCCTCTGCCTCTATTTGGGCCGGAAGCTGGCCCGCTGCCGGACGACGCTGGACGACGCCCTGGCGGCGCTGGGGGGCATCCGTTGCGTTCCTCTAAGCTGGCAGGGTGGTGGTGTATTGCTGACGACACCGGCGGATCCCAGCCAGCAGGAGATGCTGAACGCGGTACAGCCGTAGCTTTTTCGGTATAAAAAAGGCTTCATCATACTGTGCGTATTTCGGCGATTTATGTCCTACAGGACAAAGGGCTGTCGGGTTGCCCCGCCGGGAGCGCTTGGACAGGAGGGAATCTTATGGAGCTGGTTATTGTCACCGGGCTTTCCGGTGCCGGGAAATCCAAGGTGGTAAACGCCCTGGAGGACCTGGGCTACTTTTGCGTGGACAACGTCCCGCCCCAGATGCTGGAAAAATTCGCCCAGCTGGGGAGCACCTCCCAGGGGAGCGCCCAACGGATGGCGGTGGTGGTGGACGCCCGGGGCGGCGAGATGTTTGACGACTTCGCCGGGGCTCTGGATCGTTTGTCCGGCCAGGGGCACCCCTTCCGGCTGCTGTTTTTGGACGCCGACGACGAGACCCTCCTGCGCCGCTACAAGGAGGGCCGGCGGCGCCATCCCCTGCTGGACCGCAGCGCCCTGACCATCGAGGACGCCATCCAGCAGGAGCGCCGGCTGCTAAAAACAGCCCGGCAGCGGGCGGACATCGTTTTCGACACCAGCCTGATGACCCCTGCCCAGCTCCGGGAGCGGGTGGTTCAGACCTTCTCCAGCCCCCACCAGGGGATGGTGACTCACTGCATTTCCTTTGGCTTCAAAAACGGGTTGCCCAAGGAGGCGGATTTGGTTTTTGACGTTCGCTGTCTGCCCAACCCCTTCTATGTTCCGGAGCTGCGGGAGCACACCGGTTTGGAGGCGCCGGTGCGGGACTACATTATGGCGGCTCCTCAAAGCCAGGAGCTGATGCGCCGCCTGTTTGAGCTCATTGATTTTCTGCTGCCCCTTTACCTACAGGAGGGGAAGAGCCAGCTGGTTGTTGCTGTGGGGTGTACTGGGGGGCGGCACCGGTCGGTGGCCTTTGCCCAGGCCATTGGGGAGCACCTGCGGAGCCAGGGGCTGCCGGTGGCGATTACCCACCGGGACAAGGACCGCACCAATCATGGGACGGGCTGAGGGTTGGGGCTGGTGGAGGCAAAATGCGCCTGCTGCCCTCCGGGAAACGAAGCGGCCTGTCCCACAGGTTGTGCCCGCCGGGGCTACCCGGCCGCAGGTCCAGGGCCGCGCAGGCCCTGGTCGCTCCCGCAGGAGCGAAACTCCCCAGGACGA
>JAAWGY010000301.1 GCA_022795575.1 Angelakisella sp.
TACCGATATGGCCAAGGAAATGATGAACTACACCAAGATGAACGTCCTGGTCCAGTCCGCCCAGGCCATGCTGGCCCAGGCCAACCAGCAGCCCCAGAGCGTTCTCCAGCTGCTCCAGTAAGCCTGGCTACGGTTCATCCGTTCTTACAGCAAGCACCCCGCCCCCCTGGGGGCAGGCCGGGGCGCCGCCTTTGGGCGGCGCCCCGGTTTTTCTGCGTGGCAGGACCTGCCCCGGGGGATTGTCAAAAACCCTCCGGGAAGGGTATAATAAAGAATACACCAAAACCGGCGCAACCGCATACAAGATTGGGGGCAGTGTTTTTATGAAGGAAAGCATCCGGATACCGGAAGGGGTGTCTCGCATCCACTGTATCGGCGTGGGGGGCTCGGGGATGTTCCCCATCATCCAGATTCTCCACAGCAAGGGCTACCAAATCTCCGGCAGCGATAACAACGAAAGCGACATCCTGCGGCTGGAGCGGGAGATGGGAATCCGGGTGACGCTGGGCCACCGCCCGGAGAACCTGGCGGGGGCGGACCTGGTGCTCTACTCCGCCGCCATTATGGAGGACAACCCGGAGCTGACCGCCGCCCGGCAGCTGGGCATCCCCCTTTGGGAGCGGGCCCGGATGCTGGGGGCCATCTCCAGCTGGTACGGGGAGGCGGTGGGTGTCTGCGGCACCCACGGCAAAACCACCGTAACCGCCATGCTCACCCAGATTCTGTACGGGGCGGGGCTGGATCCCTCCGCCGTCATCGGGGGCAAGCTACAGGCCATCGGCGGGTACGGCCGGGCAGGCGCCCGGGACCTGTTTGTCTACGAGGCCTGCGAATTCCGGGATACCTTCCTTTCCACCTGGCCGGATACCGCCGTTGTGCTGAACATCGACGACGACCACCTGGATTACTTTGGCACGGTGGAAAACGCCATGCGCTCCTTTACCAAATTCGCCGGGATGGCCCGGCGGGTGCTGTACAACGGGGAGGACGAAAACACCCGGCGGGCCATGGCGGGGGTGCCGGGGGAGACCTTCACCTTTGGCCGGCACCGGGGCTGCGACTTTTGGGCAGACAACCTGACGGCAGAGGACGGCCTTTGCCGCTGCTTTGACCTGATGCACCGGGAGGAGCGGCTCTGCCGGCTCACCATCCGGGTGCCGGGGGAGCACAACGTCCTTAACGCGGTAGCCGCCGCCGCTGCCGCCTGGCTGCTGGGGGCCCCGGCGGAGGAGATCGTCCGGCACCTGGGGGCCTTTACCGGCGCCGGGCGGCGCTTTGAGGTGCTGGGCAAGGTGGGGGGCGTCACCATCGTAGACGACTACGCCCACCACCCGGCGGAGCTTGCCGCTACCCTCCGGGCGGCCCGGGAGCTGGGCTTCCGGCGGGTGTGGGCGGTGTTCCAGCCCTTCACCTACTCCCGGACCTACCTGCTGCTGGAGGAATTCGCAGAGGCCCTGGCCCTGGCGGACCGGGTGGTGCTGAGCCCCATTATGGGCAGCCGGGAGAAAAACCAGTGGGGCATCCGCAGCCAGGACCTGGGGGCAAAGCTGCCGGGAAGCGTCTGCCTGCCGGGGTTTGAGGAGATGGCGGCGTATGTGATGGACCACGCCGAGGCGGGGGATCTGGTTATCACCCTTGGCTGCGGGGACGTGTACAAGTGCGCCCGGATGATGCTGGCCAGGGCTTAGCGGCCCCAGCCCGGCAAAAGGAGAGGAGAAAACAAGATGCGCAGAAGAAGCTACCGATACCGCCCCAACAAGGTCCAGAGCGTGGTGGGCATTGCAGCGGGAGGGCTTTTTATCCTGCTGGGGATCTTTGTGGCCATCCCCACCTTTGGGCTGTTCGGGATGATCTGGACCCTGTTTGCCGTGGGCATCACCGCCAGCAACGCCTACGCCGCCTTTTCCGGCAGAGGGTACGGCAGCTGGGAGATGGAGGAAAGCGGCGGAGACTCCGGGGAGCCCGCCGGCGGGCTGGACTTTGAGGAACGGCTCCAGAAGCTCCAGCGCCTCTACGACCAGCGCCTGATCACCCGGGAGGAGTACGACCAAAAACGGGCCGAGATCCTGGCCGAAAAGTGGTAGGAGAAACTGTGCCCCAGGCCGGTCCCGAACGATACAAAAAGTATAGGTCATGCAAAATATACATACTGGAGGATAACGGATGAACACACCCGCAGAGATTGCAAAAAACTACCTTGCCGTAGGGGAAGCCAAGGCCCGCCTGCCCCTGGGGCGGATGCTCCTGCTGGCCGTGCTGGCCGGGATGTACATCGGGCTGGCGGGGCTGGGGGCCTCGGTGGCCTCCGCCGGGGCGGAAAGCGCCGGGGCGGGGCGGCTCCTCAGCGCCTGCGTCTTCCCCGCGGGGCTGACCATGGTACTGCTGGCGGGCAGCGAGCTTTTTACCGGCAACTGCCTGATGCTCATCCCGGTACTGGAGGGCAGGATCTCCCCCGGGGCCATGCTCCGGAACCTTTTGGTGGTCTACCTGGGCAACCTGGCGGGGGGGATGCTGGTGGCCGCCGTGGCGGTTTACAGCGGCACCCTTCGGCTCTTTGGCAACGGGCTGGCCGCGGCGGCTGTCTCCACCGCCGCCGCCAAGTGCACGCTGCCGGCAGGGGAGGCCTTTCTCCGGGGGGTGCTGTGCAACCTGCTGGTCTGTCTGGCGGTTTGGATGGCCATGGCGGCAAAGGACGCCGCAGGCAAGGTGGCCGCCCTGTTCTTCCCGGTGTTTCTCTTTGTCCTCTGCGGGTTTGAGCACTGTGTCGCCAATATGTACTACATTCCGGCGGGGCTGCTGGCCCTGGGGGCCCCCTCCTGGGCCGCGGTGGTCAGCGGGATACCGGCGGGCCTCAGCTGGGGGGGCTTCCTGCTGGGGAACCTGCTGCCGGTAACGCTGGGCAACCTGGCGGGGGGCCTGGGGCTGGCCGCGGTTTACTGGGCGGTTTACCTGCGCCGGTAACGGCGGCTTGCGCCCCGCGGGGTAATCGCCTTGGCGGCAATCTTCTTTCTATGAGGGCCTGTATTTCCAACCGGACGGCGGGGGCAGGGCGATAAAACGCCCGCTCCCGCAGCGTCAACGGGCTGGGGATACAGGCTTTTGCTCTGGCACGGCGGGCATTTCCTCAAAAGGAAAGCCGCCCCGGCCATTAGCCCGGGCGGCTTTCTCTGATGCGGCGGCAGGGGCCTGTCCCCCGCCGCCTCTTCTCTTGTTTTCAGAACCTGTATTCATAACCGGATGATGCAGGCAGGACAAGGGATTTTCCCGCCCTGCAAGGCAAAAAACCGCAGCAATACTTGGTGTATTGCAAGGT
>JAAWGY010000302.1 GCA_022795575.1 Angelakisella sp.
ACTTGAAATACACCAAGTATTCCTGCGTTTTTGGCGCTTTGACAGGCGGAAAAATTTCCTCGCCAATCTGCCCGCCCCGGCTATTGGTACAGCTTCTAAGAACCTGTATTCATAACCGAATGATGCAGGCAGGACAAGGGATTTTTCCGCCCTGCAAGGCAAAAACCGGACAGACGTTTGGTCTGTCCGGTTTTTTGTTTGTCTGCTTTTTAGCAGGGATGGTCACGCCGCCGCAAATTTCCCCATCTCCCGCAGCGCCTCAAACATCCGGGGGCTTTGGCGCTCAAAGACGGCAAAGTCCACGTTCATCACCTTGTTGTTTTTCACCGCCGCCACCGGGCGGTAGATGACGCTTTGCTTCACCTGGTCCACCGGGATGGAGACGTCGGCAAAGATGACGTCCGGCTCCAGCGCCGCCACGTTGGCCCGGTCGTAGAGCCAGCCGGTGTAGGCCGCCGCGTCGTTGACAAAGCCCAGCTCCTCCAGCAGGGCCCCCTCAAAGGTATCTCCGGTGGCCATGCCGTAGCCCATCTGCCGCAGCAGGATGGCCTTCATGGGGGTTCCCTCCGCCGGCATCCGCCCCTCCCGCAGCATCCCCATCAGCTCCTCCCAATACCCCTCCCCGTGGTTTTTGCCGGAGGTGGCGCCCATCAGGGCCAGGGCCAGATCCAGGTAGTTTTGCCGCAGCTGGTCCAGGCTTTCCGCCCGCTCCAGCACCAGCACCGGGATCTCCTGCTGCTGGAACCAGATGAGGTCCCGCTCGGTAAGCTTGGCCGAGGCCACCACCAAATCCGCCCCCTGGGCCTGGATCTGGCGGGTATCGGGGGACAAAACGCTGCCGCAGCGGTGGCGCTTTTCCACCTCCGCCACGGGATAATCGCAGTAATCGCTGACCCCCACCACCCGGCTGCCCAGCCCCATGGCAAAGAGCATCTCGGTTGCGCCGGGGGAAAGGGATACCACCCTTTGGGGGCTGGCGGGGATATCGGTATCCCCCACCCGCACCGGCCAATCCGGGTCACTGGCGGCGCTCCCCCCGCCGTCGGCCAAACTGCCGCCGCCGTTTTTGGGGGGCTTTTCCTCCTGGCAGGCGGTGAGGGAAAGAGCCAGCAGCATAAAAAGAAGCAGCAGGTTCCGTTTCCACTTCATTTTGTCCTATTCCTCCGTTGTCAATGGTTTTTCCCCGTCCCCGGCGTTGGCCAGGATTGCCGCCCGGGCCAGTGCCCGGACGTCCTCCATGGCGGAGATGGTGCCGGCCTGGCGGCGAAGGGCCGCCGCCCCCCGGATCCCCGCCATATACCAGCCGCAGTGCTTGCGGGCCTCCCGCAGGGCCACCCGCTCCCCCTTGTAGGCGATCATCAGCTCCACCTGGCGGAGCATCACCGCCATCCGCTCCTCCATGGGCGGATCGGGGCGGGGGACGCCGCCGGAGAGCAGGTCGGCAATCTGGCCAAAGAGCCAGGGACGGCCCAGCGCCCCGCGGCCCACCATCACCAGGTCACAGCCGGTTTGCCGCAGCATCGCCTGGGCGGCCTGGGGGCTGTCCACATCCCCGTTGCCGATGACGGGGACCGAAACCGCCTCCTTCACCTGCCGGATGATGTCCCAATCCGCCGGGGGGGCGTACATTTGGGCCCGGGTGCGGCCGTGGATGGTGATGGCGTCGGCGCCGCTCTCCTCCGCCATCCGGGCAAAGTCCACAGCGTTGACGCAGGCGTCGTCCCAGCCCTTGCGGAACTTTACCGTTACCGGCACCGGGCTGGCGTTCTTCACCGCCCGGATGATCCGGGAGGCCAGCTCCGGGTCCTTCATCAGGGCGCTGCCGGCCCGGTTGCCGGCGATTTTGGGGGCGGGACAGCCCATGTTGATGTCGATGACATCGGGGGAAAAGGCCAGCGCGGCCTCGGCCCCCCGGGCCATCACCTCCGGGTCATCCCCAAAGAGCTGCACCGCCCCGGGGCGCTCGGCGGGCCCCAGCTCCAGCAGCTCCGCTGTTTTGCTCCCCCCCAGCAGCAGCCCCTTGGCGCTGGCCATCTCCCCCACCGTGTACACCGCGCCAAGCTCCCGGCAGAGCTGCCGGAAGGCCCGGTCCGCCACCCCGGCCATAGGGGCCAGCGCCGCGCCATTCTCCTGGATCAGGTCCTTCAGCCGCAGAGCGGCCACCCCCTTTTGCTTCCGCCCCGGCAAGGGGGCGTTTTTTGCGTGTCCCCTAATTGTAGCAGAAAACAAGCCCGGCGTCTATACCCCCCGCCGCCCTCCGGGGCGGGGATACCGGTCCCAAAACGGCAAACTGCCGCCAACGATCCCCCGGCTGGGGAAATCGTTGACGGCGGTCTGCCGCGCGGTGTCCACCCTCCGGGGGACTGGGGCGGCCTGGTTGCCGGGGGGCTTCCCCGGCAGGCTCTCACCCCTCCTCCCCGGGTAAAGGCCCGTTCTCCCGGGCGGCGATCCCCTCCATGTACTGGGCGTACTGGGCCAGTATGGCGTCCTCCAGAACACGGCGGGCGTCGCTGGTGATGGGGTGGGCGATATCCCGGAAGGTGCCGTTTTCGTCCTTGCGGCTGGGCATCGCAACAAACAGGCGCTCCGGCCCCTCGATGACTTTGATGTCGTGGACCGCCAGGTCCCCGTCAATCGTCACCGAGACCAGGGCTTTCAGCCGGGTATCGGTATAGGTCTTGCGGATGCGGATATCGGTGATGGTCATGGTCGTTTCAGCCTCCTGCTCTGTCATCTGCGCTTTGCGCGGTTACATTGTTAGTATTTGGCAAAAGCAGAGGGATTTATTCACCGCCGCCGGGATTCCCCCGGGAGCGGCGCCCTACCCCGCCTTGCCCAGCAAAAACCGCCCCTCCCGGAAGGCCAGGGCGTACCCGCCCTCTCCCTCCAGCCTGGCGCTCCAGCGCCCCTGGGGAACCCGGCTCCCCGCCGGGGAAAAGGTGCCCATCCGCAGGGCCCCCTCCCTTAGCACCGCCGGCAGCTGGCCGGGGCGCTCCGGCCCCGCCGCCGCCGAGACGGTATGCCCGTGGCCCAGTACCTCCCCTTCCAGCAAAAAGGTCATCTTGGTAACAGTCAGGTACAGCTCCTTCATTTCATCGTCCTCCTTGTTCCGGCTTTTGGGAGAGCTTTCTTTTTCCCTCTGTACCCAGTATAGCACAAAGACTATCCGGTTATCAGGACAGTAATGTCCCCCGGGCATTTTGGACCTCGCCACTGAGAACCTGTTTAGTATCTATCAAACCGTCCTGGAATGCGCTATAATAGCAGAGCAGGAAGGGGCGGAGGCAGATGAGAAAAAGCTATCCGAGTGAC
>JAAWGY010000349.1 GCA_022795575.1 Angelakisella sp.
CGCAGGAGAACTCCCGGGCCACCACCACCTTCTGGATGTTGCCGCCGGAGAGCATCTTCACCTGCTGCTTGCCGCTGCGGCAGAGGATGAGGTAATCCTGGATGAGCTGGTCGCTGGTGCTGTGGATGGCGTCCATATCAAAGAGGATGCCCTTGTTAAAGGCGGGCTTATCGAACCGGTCGGAGATGAGGTTTTCCTCGATGGAGGCGGTGCCCGCCGCCCCGTAGGTCATCCGGTCCTCCGGGATGTGGGAAACCCCCATCCCCCGGACAAAGGCCTGGCCCTTGCCGGTGACGGTCTGGCCCTCCACGGTGATGGTGCCGGAATCCGGGGGGACCATATCGAAGAGCATACTTACCAGCTCCCGCTGGCCGTTGCCCTCCACCCCGGCAATGCCCAGGATCTCCCCCTTGCGCACGGTAAAGGAGACGCCGTTGAGCATCTTTTTTCCGTACTCGTTCTCGTAGTGGACGTCCTCCACCTTCAGCACCGTGTCGGTGGGGCTGGCCTTCTCCTTCTCCACCTTCAGCACCACGTCCCGGCCCACCATCAGGCGGGAAATATCCTGCTCCGAAACATCGGCGGTGTTAAAGACCCCCATGGACTTGCCGGCCCGCATGATGGTCATCCGGTCGGTAATCTGCTTGATCTCCTTAAGCTTGTGGGAGATAAAGATGATGGTGTGGCCCTGCTCCTTAAAGTGGATCAGCTCCTTGAAGAGCTCGGCGGTCTCCTGGCTGGTAAGTACGGCGGTGGGCTCGTCCAGAATCAGGATCTTGGCCCCGCGGACCAGCGCCTTGAGGATCTCCACCTTCTGCTTCATCCCCACCGGGATATCCATCACCTTGGCGTGGGGCTCCACATGGAGGTTGTACTTTTTGGAGAACTCCTCGGTAATCCGCACCGCCTCGGTGTAATCGATGAACATCCCCCGGGTGGGCTCCATCCCCAGGACAATGTTTTCCGCCACGGTAAGGGAAGGGACCAGCATAAAGTGCTGGTGCACCATGCCAATGCCCTTGGAGATGGCCACGGTGGGGGAGGTGAGGCTCACCGTCTCCCCGTTGATGACAATCTCCCCCTCGGTGGGCTGCTCCAGGCCGAAGAGCATCTTCATCAGTGTGGATTTGCCGGCGCCGTTTTCTCCCATCAGGGCGTGGATCTCCCCTTTTCTGACCGAGAAATCCACCCCTTGGTTTGCCGCGATTCCGTTGGGGTAGACCTTGGTAATCCCCTTCATCAGGACGGCAACATTGGTATCCTCCATATGATTTCTGCCTCCTCTCAAACTGTACTGTGCCAGGATACAGGATTCTGTGTTCATCGCCGGCGGATGCCAATCGGGATTCCCGGCTGGCATCCACTGGCGGTCAATACAAAACGGATTTTGAAACAGGGGGAGCCGCAGCTACAGCTCCCCCTGTCAAGTTACGCCACAGGATTATGTGGATGCCGGCCCGGATCAGGGACGGACAGAATCGCGCAGCCCCTTGATGTCGAAGGATTCGTCAAAGGCGGTGTCCACTTTGATCTCGCCGGAGGAAACCTTGGGGACAACATCCTCCAGGGCCTTCTTGATGTTATCGGGGAGCTTCTGGAAGTTGCCGCCGTTGGTGAGGCCCACGCCGCCCTCCACAATACCCAGTTGGGTGGTCTTGCCCCACTGGATGGTGCCGGCGTTGAGCTCGTTCAGCATATAGATGATGCCGTCGCCGCAGTTTTTGAGGCCGGAGAAGATGGTGACAGCGGCCATCTGAGGCTGGGAAGCGGAGAAGGTGGCCTCCTGGTCGGAGTCGACGCCGATGAACCAGACGTCCTTTTCGGCGGCAGCCTCGGCAGCGCCGTTGCCCGCGCCGCCGGCAACGCCCCAGATGACGTCGCACTTGTTATTGATCATAACGTTGGCAATCTCCTTGCCTCTGCCGGTATCGAAGAAGTTGCCCACATACTGGGTGTCGATCTTCACCTCGGGGTCAGCCGCCTGAGCGCCCTGGATGTAGCCCACCAGGAAGTCGTTGATGACGGGGCCGTCCTCGCCGCCCACAAAGCCGATGACCTTTTCGGGGTTGATCTTCTCCATATCGGAGGAGGTCATCAGGGCCGCGGCGGTGCCGACAAGATAGCCCAGGTCGTTCTGCTTAAAGGTGATGCTGGCCACGTTGGGCTGGGCGACCTCGGCGTCGTAGATGAAGTACTTCTGGTCGGGGTACTTCTGGGCGCATTCGTTGAGGTAAGCGTCCATCTGGTAGGTGCCGCAGACGATGAGGTCGTACTCGGCGTCGGCGGAGAGCTCGTCCAGGGTGGAGACCCACTTGGGCTGGTCGGCGTCGGTGGCGCCCAGCTCGAAGGTCTTGTAGGTAATCAGGCCATCGTCCTGGAGCTTCTTGAGGCCGGCCTCGCAGGAGTCAAAGAAGGACTTGTCGCCCAGGTTGCCGTTGACGATGTTGGCCACCTTCCAGACCTTGGTGCCCTCGGGGGCGGGAGCGGGGGTGCTGCCGCCGTCGCCGGCGGGGGTGGAGGGGGCGGGGGCAGAGGAGCCACCGTTGCCACCGCCGCAGCCTGCCATCATGGTGGCAACCATCAGGGCTGCCAAAAAGATGGAAAGATACTTTTTCATATGTCTTCTTCCTTTCAATTTGCGGGCCATACCAGCCCGTTCTTTTACCCCAGGGGGTACCGGGGAATCCGGCCCCCAGGGTATGCTTCTATTTTAATCTTCTTTGGGCCTTCTGTCAATCACCTTCTTTGGCAGTCCGCATAATTTTAGAAAAGTTACACAAAGGAAATTGTGCATAAGGCGGTGTTTTTTCAAAAAACCCTGGTGGGATGTAATATATAAAGGGTGGCTTCACCAGACTACTTCATTACATTGCTACTACTATTAATGCTTAAAAGGAAAGTTGAATATCGTACGTGTTGATGGTATACTTTGTCCGTATCAATTTGACAAAACGAACCAATTGTAGAAAACTCGCCTTGCCGTTTAGAATTAGACGAGTTATATAGGTTTCTTGAGGAAAAGCCGAATACCGAGACTCGTGCAAATGTGTATGTGATGACGGCAGTAATCCGAAATCCTTGTATGATTTTGGGCTTTGATGTGGCTCAGGACAAAACAGCGCAGGGGATGCAAGGTATTATACAGATGGATACAGTGGATATTTGGATGTAATATATCCAGGAAAACATATTTACAATATCCGCGATAAAAAGGATACTTTCACTGTTGAGGGTGTCAACGCTGATCTGTACCACCATATTCCTACCCTTGCCCGAAGATGCAGGTGTTTTCCTCGAAAGCTGGAG
>JAAWGY010000303.1 GCA_022795575.1 Angelakisella sp.
ACCGCGGCCGGGGTTAGGGGTAGGGCCTTTCTCCCCAAAACAGCCCGCCGCGCGCCGCAGGCGCTGGAGGCGGGCGCATTTTGGGTCCACCGGCCTAAAAGCCTGTCCATTCGCAGCTTATCTGTCCTTTTGCGAAAGGGGCCTGCTGTTTTTAAGGTGCCTCCGGCGGATTTTGATTCCCTGCGAGGGGAAAGGGACGGATAGGCTTGCTGGTTTGTGTCTATGTTTGGTTGTGGGGACAGGCCCAAATACCTCCCAACGAAAAAAGTGTTGACATTCCGCAAAAGCCGCGCTATAATAGCACCCATAGCAACAAAAGCTGTGAAGAGAAGAGTACGCCCTTCCCGGTCCCCACAGAGAGTCCCGGCAGCTGAAAAGGGACGGATACCGGACTGGCGGAACATGGTCTCGGAGCCGCGCACCGACGGCAGCGCGCCCTTCATCCGGGCGGCTGGATTAGACTGCGACGGGGTTCGCCCGTTAAAGCGATAGGGTATCCCATTTGTACCCGAAGAGGCGTCTTGCCGCGAGGCAGACGTAAAGTAAGGTGGTAACACGTAGGTTTTCGGCCTTCGTCCTTATGCCATCCCGCTGTGCGGGAGGGAGGACGGAAGCCTTTTTTGTTGCGTAAGAGGCCACCAAAAGCAGGAGGAGCAAAAGCGGACATGATCGAAATATCCCACCTGACCAAGGAATTTGACAACCCGGACAAAAGCAAACTGGGGGTGCTGCGGGATATCTCCCTGACGGTGGAGGCCGGGGATATCTATGGCATCATCGGCATGAGCGGCGCCGGAAAATCCACCATGCTGCGGCTCATCGGCCTGCTGGATACCCCCACCTCCGGCACCATCACGGTGGAGGGCCGGGACCTTTCCACCCTGGCCGGCAAGGACCGCATCGACTACTACAAGACCATCGGCACCGTCTTCCAGGGCTACAACCTGCTGATGCAGAAGACGGTGGCCCAGAATATCCTCTTCCCGCTGACGCTGTCCCGGGGGTACGATAAGGCCGCCGCCAAAAAACGGGTGGCGGAGCTGCTGGAGCTGGTGGGGCTCACCGAAAAGGCGGATGTCTACCCCAGCCAGCTTTCCGGCGGGCAGAAGCAGCGGGTGGCCATCGCCCGGGCCCTGGCCACCAGCCCCAAGCTTATCCTCTGCGATGAGCCCACCTCCGCTTTGGACAGCCTTACCACCCGGTCCATTTTGGGGCTCCTCTCGGATATCAACCACCGCCTGGGCGTCACCATCATCATCATCACCCATGAGATTGCCGTGGTCAAAAAGATCTGCAACAAGGTGGCGGTGCTGGAGGGCGGCGTCCTGGTGGATAACGGCCCCATCGACCAGGTGCTGGACAGCGATATGCACCCTGTCACCCGGAGCCTGTTTGGAAAGGAGGAGGACTGACATGGCGGAATTTGTGGCCGAGTACGGCTCCATCATCCTAATTGCCGTCAAGGATACCCTGATTATGCTGGTCCTTTCCACCGGCTTCGGCTACCTCTTCGGCATCCCCCTGGGGGTGGTGGCTTACATCACCGACCATGGCTCCATCAGCGAAAACCAGGTGATCAACTCGGTGGTGGGCTGGGTGATCAACATCATCCGCTCCATCCCCTTCATCATCCTGATCCTGTTCCTGATCCCCTATACCCGCCTGATTATGGGCACCGCCTCGGGCACCCGGGGGGTCATCTTCCCCCTGGTGGTCAGCGCCACCCCCTTTATCGCCCGGATGGTGGAAAGCTCCTTTAACGAGCTGGACCAAGGGGTGATCGAAAGCGCCCGGGCCATGGGGGCCACCAATTTCCAGATCATCTGGAAGGTGCTGCTGCCGGAGAGCTTCCCCTCGCTGCTGCGGGGGATGGCCATTGCCACCATCACCATCATTGGCTACATCGCCATGGCGGGGATGGTGGGGGGCGGCGGCCTGGGGGCGGTGGCCATCAACTACGGCTATTACCGGTACGAGCGTACGGTGATGACCGTCACGGTGGTACTTACCATCCTGCTGGTGCAGCTGATCCAAGCGGCCTTTAACCTCATCGTCCGCAGGGTGGATAAGAACAAATAAATCACTTTGCTTCCTTCCTTTACTCGCCTCCCCGCCCCTCCCCCCATCCGGGGGCGGGGAGGATTCCAAGGCGGCTTCCCCCCTTTACAGGCTGCGGAAGCCGCCTTGGACGGAGGCCCCAGCCGGACACCGCGGAGCCGGTTGAGACCTCCGGAGAAAAACGCGCAAGCCCTTTTTTGGCAAAACTGAGATACCACAGGAGGAATGATTCAGATGAAAAAATTGCTGGCCTTTGCCATTGCCGCTCTCTTTGTTCTTGGCGCCGCAGGCTGCGGAGGCAACCCCTCCAGCACCGCCCCGGCCCCCGCCCCCTCTGACACCGCCCCGGCCCCCTCCAGCGACGCGCCCAAGGAGCTTACCGTCCTGAAGGTCGCCGCCTCCCCCGCCCCCCACGCCGAGATCCTGACAGCGGCCAAGGAGGCCATGGCGGCCCAGGGCTTCGACCTCCAGGTGACAGAGTACACCGACTACATCATGCCCAACAACGCCGTCTTCAACGGCGAGATGGACGCCAACTACTTCCAGCATCAGCCTTACCTCACCGATTTTAACGCCAACAACAAGACCGACCTGGTCTCGGTGGTATCGGTCCACTTTGAGCCGCTGGGGCTCTATCCCGGCAAGGTGAAGGAGCTTTCTGCCCTGACAGACGGCGCCACCATCGTGGTGCCCAATGACCCCACCAACGAGGCCCGGGCCCTCAACCTGCTGGCCGCCCAGGGCATCATCACCCTCAAAGAGGAGGTGGGGCTTGCGGCCACCGTCAAGGACATCACCGATAACCCCAAAAACGTCAAGATCACCGAGGTGGAGGCGGCCCAGGTGCCCATGGCGCTGCCCGATTACGACTTCGGCGTCATCAACGGCAACTACGCGGTGGGGGCAGGCCTTTCCGACTCCATCCTGGTGTCCGAGGATCCCAACTCCGAGGCGGCACAGACCTTTGCCAACATCGTGGCGGTAAAGCCCGGCAAGGAGAACGACCCCGCCATCCAGGCCCTGGTAAAGGTGCTGACCGGCGAGGAGATCCGGAAGTTTATCACCGAGAAGTACGGCGTGGCCGTGGTGCCGGTGTTCTGAGAAAAAGGTAGTCTTTGCGATGAGGCAGGCTCCGGAAGGGGCCTGCCTTTTAGAACCTGTATTCACAACCGTCTGACGCCGTCAGGCCAGGTCTTTTCCCGCCCTGCCGCGTTACTGCGCCCGCAGGCGCGTCCAGGCGCAACCG
>JAAWGY010000304.1 GCA_022795575.1 Angelakisella sp.
TAAGCGATAGCGTCCTGGGGAGTTTCGCCCGCTGCGGCGGGCGACCAGAGGCTCTGCCTCTGGACTCCGCAAGCCTTTGAAAAGGCTTGACCGAAACTTCTATCGCCCTGCGGGCCTTTTGGGGACAGGCTGCTGCTACAACATCCGCCGCAGCGCCTCCGCCGTCTCCTGCCAATCCGGCAGCAGCCGCCCGGAACCCTGGGCAAACCCCGCCTTCCCGCCCCCCTTGCCATTGTACAGCCCGTTCAAAAGGTCGCAAAGATACTTGCAATCCGCTGGGCTGTCCGCCGACCGCCCCACCAGATAGCAAACCCGTCCATCCTCCCCCTCCCGGCCCCCCGTCCGGTAGATAACCACCGCCGCCGTCCCCGCCGCCTCCGTCAACCGGTTCAGCAGCAGCTTGGCCTCCTTGCCGTCCAGCTCCGGCTGGCAGCTGAGGATGACCCGCCCCTGCCGGCCTCCCCCCTCCGCCGGCGCCCCCGCCAGCAGCTCCTTGGCGTAAAGGTCGGTCAGCAGCCGCCCCTTCTCCCGCAAAGCAGCCCCCTGGGCCGCAATCTCCCCCTTCAGCCGCCGGATCCCCTCCGGAATATCCCCCTCCTTGACCGAAAGCGCTGCCCCCGCCTCCAGCACCACCCGGTTCTTCGCCCGGTAGTCCAGCAGCGCCCGCCGCCCGCAAAGGAACACCACCCGGCTCCCCCCCTTGGTGTGCTCCTGGCGCAGCAGCTTCACCAGCCCCACCTCCCCGGTGTGGCTGGCATGGGTGCCGCAGCAGGTGCAAACATCCCCCGCCTTGATCTCTACAATCCGCAGCTCCCCCGCCGCCTTGTCCGTCCTCTTGCGCAGCGTCATCCCCGCCACCTCCTCGGGGGAGGCGGTGTACCAGCGGATGGGCCTGTTTTCCGCAATGCACTGGTTGGCCAGGTCCTCGGCGGCGTCCATCTCCTCCTGGGTGACAGGGCGGCTCAGGTCGATGGTGACAAGCTCCTCCCCCATGTGGAAGCCGATGTTCTCCACCCCAAAGAGGCTCCAGAAAGCCCAGGAGAGGATGTGCTCCCCCGTGTGCTGCTGCATATGGTCCAGCCGCCGGGGCCAGTCCAGGGCGCAGGATACCCTTGTCCCTGCCGGCACCGCCTCCCGGGTCAGGTGGACAATCCGCCCCTCCCGTTCCCGGGTTTCCAGTACCGGGACATCCCCCATCATCCCCCCGTCCGAAAGCTGCCCGCCCCCCTCCGGGAAAAAGGCGGTGCGGTCCAGCACCACCCAGTAGCCATCGATGACCGACTCGCAGGCCAGCACCGTGGCCTCCCACCGGCTCAGGTGGCTGTCCTGCTGGTAGAGACGTTCGGTTTCCATACGCTTCACACTCCCAACCCTGCTTTTTCCGGTGCCTCGGCGGCGATTTTTTCCTCGGTCCGCCGCAGGATCTCTGCCCGCAGCCGGGCGGTCTGGGGGAACCAATCCGCCTCCCGCTGCCCGTAGCTCCGCTGTAGGTCGTACTCCAGCTCCTCCCAGCCGGAGATGGGGCATTCGTTGTGCTGGATCACCGCCTCCAGCTTATCCACCACCGCAAAGAGCCGGGCCTCGGGGGTTTCCAGCGCCGCCATCTCCGCAAAGAGGGCGGCAAACTCCCGGCGGCTCTCCTCCGGCAGTCCCCGGAGCAGCCGGTCCACCGCCTGCTCCTCCGCCACCTCGTCGGCCTCGGTTTTACGGAAGGTGGGGATATCCCCGGTGACAGCCTCCCCCAGGTCGTGGATCAGGCACATCCGGATCACCCTGCCGGTATCCACCTCCGGCAGCTCCGGGGCCAGCAGCATGGCCATCAAGGCGGCGCGCCAGCAGTGCTCGGCCACGCTTTCCGGCTCCCCCTTCGAGTTGGTGCAGTGGCGGGTCATACATTTCAGCCTCTCCGCCTGGTCCAAAAAGTCCAAAAACAAGCTCCAGTCCATCCTGTGTCCTTCCCCCTTGGCAGTATTGATTTCGTTACAGAAAAATCCTGGGCCGTACAGCGCTGGCCTTGGCGGCGGGCGTCTATTCCTTGCGGGCGCAGCGGGGGCAGAGGCCGTAGAGCTCCAGGCTGTGGCCGGTGATGGAAAAGCCGGTCTCCTCCCTCAGCGTCTCCTCCAGCGCCTTTAGCGGGCAGCCCTGGATTGGCACCGTGCTGCCGCAGGCGGTACAGACCAGGTAGTGCCGGTGCCGGCTGTCACGCAGCTGGTAGCATAGGGCGCCGTCCTGGCCGGTGGACCGGAGCAGCAGGCCCTTTTGGGTAAGGGTGGCCAGGGTACGGTAGACGGTGGAAAGGCTGACGGCAGGGGGGTGTCCATCCCCGCCGGAGAGGATCCGGCGGTACACCTCCTCGGCGGAGATTGGCCCCTGGGCAGCGGCCAACACCTCCAGCACCGCCTGGCGGCTGGGGGTGTTTTTCAGGCCGTATTCCTTCCAGATACCGGATGCCATCAAACCGCTTCCTTTCTGGCTACCATTATACCCCTGGGGAACGGGGGATGTCAAACCGGGCGGGGGGCGTGGTTTTGCGGCAATATTCTTGCTTTCTTTGCCGGTTTATGATATGATTCTACCAGTATTTCATACCGCCCGCTGGCTTTGCCGGCAGTACTACGACAACATAAGGAGGAACCCGTCATGTCCAAATATGCTGGAACACAGACCGAGAAGAACCTGCTGGCTGCTTTTGCCGGGGAGTCCCAGGCACGGAACAAGTACACCTATTTTGCTTCCCGGGCCAAGAAGGATGGCTTTGAGCAGATAGCTGCCCTTTTCCTGAAGACCGCTGATAACGAGAAGGAGCACGCCAAGATGTGGTTCAAGGAGCTGGGGGGGATTGGCTCCACTGCGGAGAACCTGAAGGCTGCGGCTGAGGGGGAAAACTACGAGTGGACTGATATGTACGCTGGCTTTGCGGAGACAGCCGAGAAGGAGGGGTTCCCGGAGCTTGCGGCCAAGTTCCGCATGGTGGGGGAGATTGAGAAGCGCCATGAGGAGCGTTACCGTGCCCTTTTGAAGAACGTGGAGACTGCGGAGGTTTTCCGCAAGGGTGAGGTTAAGATGTGGGAGTGCCGCAACTGCGGGCACGTTGTGATTGGCACTGCAGCGCCGGAGGTATGCCCTGTTTGCGCCCATCCCCAGGCTTACTTTGAGGTTAGCGAGGCCAACTACTAAACACGGCAGGGTAGGGGAGATTAGGCCAGCCTGTCCCACAGGTTGTGCCCGCCGGGGCTTCCCGGCCGCAGGTCCAGGGCCGCGCAGGCCCTGGTCGCTCCCGCAGGAGCGAAACTCCCCAGGAC
>JAAWGY010000305.1 GCA_022795575.1 Angelakisella sp.
GGGGAGTTTCGCTCCCTGCGGGGAGCGACCAGGGCGCTGCCCTGGACCTGCAAGCCTTTGAAAAGGCTTGACCGAAACTTTTGGCGCCCTGCGGGCCTTTGACGGACAGGTCCCTACGAAATCCCCATCTCCCCCTCAATCTCCAGCAGGCGGTTATACTTCGCCACGCGCTCGCTACGGCAGGGCGCCCCCGCCTTAATCTGCCCGCACCCCGCCGCTACCGCCAGGTCCGCAATAAACGCATCCTCCGTCTCCCCGCTCCGGTGGCTCATCACAACCCCCCAGCCCGCCCCCTGGGCCATCTCCACCGCCGCCAGCGTCTCGCTCAGTGTCCCCACCTGGTTGGGCTTGATCAAAATCGCGTTCCCCGCCTTCTCCCCCATCCCGCGCTCCAGCCGCCCCGCGTTGGTCACAAAAAGATCATCCCCCACCAGCTGCATCCTGCCCCCCAGCCGTTGCGTCAGCAGCTGCCAGCCCCCCCAGTCATCCTCCGCCATGCCGTCCTCCAACGATACAACCGGGTAGCGCTCCGCAATCTCCCCCCAGTACCCCGCCAGCTCCTCCCGGCTGCGGCGCTTGCCCCCCTTGGGCGTCCGGTATACCCCGTCCTCCCCCGCCCATTCGCTTACCGCCGCGTCCAGCGCCAGCGCGATCTCCTCCCCCGGCCGGTACCCCGCCCGGCCAATGGCCCGCAGCAGCAGCTCCAGCGCCTCCTCGTCCGAGCCAAGGTTGGGCGCAAAGCCCCCCTCGTCCCCCACGCCGCTCCCCAGCCCCCGCTCCCGCAGAATGGCCCCCAAAGCGTGGTACACCTCCGCGCACCGCCGCAGCCCTTCCCCAAAGCTCCCCACCCCCCGGGGGATGATCATAAACTCCTGGATGTCCACGTTGTTGGCTGCGTGGGCGCCCCCGTTGAGGATGTTCATCATCGGTACCGGCAGTACCTTTTTGGACCCCGGGCAGAGCCACCGCCACAGGCTCTGCCCCGCCGATGCCGCCCCCGCCCGGGCGCTGGCCAGGGATACCGCCAGAATGGCGTTTGCCCCCAGCCGGGATTTGTTGGGGGTGCCGTCGGCGTCGATCAGCGCCTGGTCCACCCGCCGGCAGTCCCCTGCCTCCAGCCCCGCCACCGCCCGGGCCAGCGGCCCCCGGACGTTTTCCGCCGCCTGCCGCACCCCCTTGCCCCCGTACCGCTCCCGGTCCCCGTCCCGGAGCTCGTGTGCCTCGTGGACCCCCGTGGAGGCCCCCGACGGGACATTGGCCCAGCCGGCGCTGCCGTCCTCCAGCAGCACCCCCGCCCGCAGGGTGGGGTTCCCCCTGCTGTCTAAAATTTCCAGCGCCGTTACCGCTTTTATCTTTGCTCCGCTCATCTGTGCTTCCTCCTTTTTGTGGTGCAGGATGAAGGGCCCTGCCCATTGCCGGGCCCGCCGGCCTCCCGTTCCGCCCCCGCCGGAGTAACCGGAAAAAATTGGATTCCGGTTTTTTCCGGACAGGCGGTAAAAACGTGAAACCGGCCCCATCATCGCCGATTATCCTTATTCTGCCGGAGCGCCGGGCAAATATGCGGCAAAAAAAGGCAGCGGAGGGAATCATAAAACAGCCGCCGCGGCGCACACTATCTCCGAAGCGACGGCAGAAGAAAAAACGCCGTCCTTCCTCCGGCCGCAACCGCTGGCCGGGATAATCCAAAGGAAGTACAGGTGATGGATAAAATGAAAAAAAGACGCTTTGCGGCATTCCTTGTTGCAGCGGCGCTGCTGCTTATGGTGGGGATGACCGGCTGTACCGGTGGCTGCTCCGCCTCCAATAACGGAATGAGCGCCAGCATCGGGCCGGGCAGCTCCGGCTCCGGCAGCAGCTCCAGCTACAGCAGCTCCAACGGTTCCGGGATCACCGACGACCCCGGCCTGGACAACTCCAGCAGCTATGCCAGCTCCGACTATCCCAGCAGCTCCGGCAGCTCCGACCTCTCCGGCAGCTCGGATACCATGGATGGCTCCAGCGGCACCGGCAGCTCGGATATGATGGACGACATCCTGGACGACATTACTGACGGGGACCGTCTGCCGGAGGGCTCCAGCTCCTCCTCCCCCCTTCCCGGCAGCGGTTCCGGCAGTTCCTCCTCCGCTACAGCGGCTATGGGCACCGATTTTGGGGAGATCGGTGCCCTTTCCGCCAAGGGGCTGGACTGGGGGCCTGGCGGTCCCCGGGACGAGAAAAACCGCTCCCAGGGGGCTATCCTCTACAACCAAAAGTACGGCAAGTACGACGCGCTTTTTTTGGCGGCGGACGAGCCGGTGGTCTATATGACCTTTGACGAGGGGTACGAAAACGGTCTGACGCCGGACTTTCTGCGGGTGCTTAAGGAGAAAAACGTAAAGGGGCTGTTTTTTGTTACTTACGACTTTGCCCGGGACCAGCCGGAGCTGATCCGCCAGATGGTGGCGGAGGGCCATGTCATAGGAAACCACAGCTGGAGCCACAAAAACTACAGCACTCTGACACCCAAGGAGGCAGCCGAGGACCTGATGAAGCTGCACGACTACATGAAAGAGACCTTTGGCTACGAGATGAAGTACTTCCGTTTTCCCAGCGGCAACTTTAACGAGCAGACCCTGGCGGTGGTTCAGTCCATGGGGTACAAGTCCATCTTTTGGTCCTTTGCCTACGAGGACTGGCTTACTGACCGTCAGCCGGAGCCGGCCAAATCGGAGGAGCGGCTGGTCAATGCTGCTTGCCCCGGGAATATCTACCTGCTCCATGCGGTGAGTAAGACCAATGCCGCTATTCTTGGCAGTATGATTGACCGGGTGCGGGCGGCTGGGTACCAGTGGGGGGATCCGGCGACGTTGTAGCGGCGGCCGCCCCGGGAGAAACCAAAGCAGCAGGACCGTCCACCTGCCCCAACAAGGCCCGCAGGGCGATAAAAGTTTCGCTCAAGCCTTTTCAAAGGCTTGCAGGTCCAGGGCAGAGCCCTGGTCGCCCGCCGCAGCGGGCGAAACGCCCCAGGTTGACTATAACAAAAGCAGGGCTTGTGTTTTTGGCACAAGCCCTGCCGTTCTGTTGTAGGCCGTCAGGCCGCGGTTTTGAACAGCGGCTTATTGGTGAGGCTGGGGGCTATTGCGGTTTTCCTCCCTCCTGGCGGGGAAGCGCAAACCGCGGCCGGGGTTAGGGGTAGGGCCTATCTCCCCAAAACAGCCCGCCGCGCGCCGCAGGCGCTGGAGGCGGGCGCATTTTGGGTTCACCGGCGTAAAAGCCTGTCCGTTCGCAGCTTAGCTGTCCT
>JAAWGY010000306.1 GCA_022795575.1 Angelakisella sp.
AACCAGCGGCCGGGGTTAGGAGTAGCCGCTATCTCCCCAAAACAGCCCGCTGCGCGCCGCAGGCGCTGTAAGCGGGCGCATTTTGGGACCACCAGCCCCAAAAGCCCACCCCCTCCCACAACCGTAAAAAAACAAACCGGAGGACCCCAAACCATGGCAGAAGCACAGGGGCTTTATCCAAAAGCCCTCCAAACGGTACAACAGCATCAGCTGCTCCAGCAGGGGGACGTAGTCGCCGCCGGTGTATCCGGCGGGGCGGATTCCGCGGCCCTGCTGGATTTTTTGTGCCGCCTAAAGGGGACGCTGCCGATTCAAATCACCGTCTGCCACCTGAACCACCTGCTGCGGGGGGAGGAGAGCGACCGGGACGAGGCCTTTGTCCGGGAGCTGGCGGCGGCATACCGGCTGCCCTTTGCCTGCCGCCGGGCCGACGCCGCCGAATACGCCCGGCAGCGCCGCTGTACCGTGGAAGAGGCGGGGCGGGCGCTGCGGTACGCCTTCTTCCGGGAATGCGCCGGGGCGGGGGGGAGGATCGCCACCGCCCACACCCTCTCGGACAGCATGGAAACGGTGGTGCTGAACCTCTGCCGGGGGACGGGAGTCCGGGGGCTGCGGGGCATCCCGGCGGCGCGGGGGCAGGTGGTGCGGCCCCTGATCGCCTGTACCCGCCAGGAGGTGGAGGACTACTGCCGGGAGCGGGGCCTCCGGTACGTCACCGATTCCAGCAACCTTTCCCTCCGGTACAGCCGCAACCGGGTCCGGCTGGAGGTGATCCCCCAGCTGATGGCCCTGAACCCCGGCCTCCCCGCCGCCATTGCCGGCCTGACCGCCCGGATGGAGGAGCAGTGGCAGCTGAACCTGGCGCTGGCGGCGGAGGCGCGGCAGAGGCTGACGCTGCCGGAGGGCCGGCTGGACCGGGGGGGGCTGCTGGCGCTGCCACCGGCGGTGGCGGAAACGCTGCTGCTGTGCCTGTTGGAGGAGGCGGGGGCCCGGCAGTCCGCCCGATTGGTGGAGAAGATGACCGAGGCCGCCCGGCGGGGCAGCGGGGAGGTCCAGGTGGGGACGGGGCTGTTCTTCACCGTCCGGGGAGATACCGCGGGGCTGACCTCCCGGGAGCCTGCCCCGGCGGCGGAGCCCTTTCCCCCCCGGGAGCTGGAGCTGACGGGGGGGGCGCTGCCGGTCCGTTTTGCCATCGGCGGGGAGCGGCAGGTGGCGATCCGGCCTTTTCCGGAGAAAAAAGAAGATTTTGCAGAAAAAATTAACAAAACAGCCTTAAATAACCGGCTGGATTGTGGTAGAATAAGAGGCACTGTAATATTGCGGCCCAAAGCTCCCGGGGACCGGATGGCCCCGGCCTGGCGGCGGGCAGGGAGCCATCCCCTCAAAAAGCTTTGCCAGGAGGCGGGCATCCCGCCGGAAAGACGGCGGGAGCTGCTGGTGGCGGAGGACCGGGAGGGGATCATTTGGGCCGAGGGCTTTGGCGCCGACCGGCGCTGCGCCTGGCGGGAGGACTCCCGGTACGGGTGTGTGATTGAGATCATCATGGAGGACAGAAAAAATGGAGAAGCATAGCGACATCCAAAGTGTGCTGATCAGTGAGGAGGCGCTGGCCGCCAAGGTGGCGGAGATGGGGCAGGCCATCAGCCGGGACTTCGCAGGAAAAAAGCTTATCGTCATTGGGGTGCTCAAGGGCTCGGTGGTCTTTATGGCGGACCTGATCCGGCAGATCACCATCCCGGTGGAGATGGACTTTATGGCGGTTTCCAGCTATGGGGCGGGGGTGAAGACCACCGGCGTGGTGAAGATCCTAAAGGACCTGGACCGGCTCATTGAGGGGTACGACGTGCTGGTGGTGGAGGACATCCTGGATTCCGGCATGACGCTAAGCTACCTTACCGAGCTGCTGCGGGACCGCAACCCCGCCAGCATCCACATCGCCACCCTGCTGGATAAGCCGGAGCGGCGGAAGGTGGAGATCAAGCCGGACTATGTGGGCTTTACCATCCCCGATGAATTTGTGGTGGGGTACGGCCTGGATTACGCGGAGCTGTACCGCAGCCTCCCCTATGTTGGCATCCTGGACCCCAAGGTCTACACAAAATAGGACTTTTGGGGTACAATAGCACAAGGTGAAAGGGCGGAGCCCGGGTAGGGCTTGCCAGCGGGGGCTACCCCGCCAGCCAGGTCCAACTTGGAATTGACTTAGGACTCCAGGCAGAGGGCTTGGATACAGCACAAAGTGAAAGGGCGGAGCCCGGGCAGGGCTTGCCAGCGGGGGCATCCCCGCCGCCGGACAGGAGTGAAAGGAAGCTTTGAACCAAAACAATAACAGAAGAGGGCTATACATCTACCTTGCCGTGCTGATGGCGGTGGTCTTTTTGGCCATGAGCTGGTTTAACAGCACCACCGGCAAAAAAGGGGTGGAGTACAACAAGATCGTGGCGGAATTCCTCACCGACCAGGTGGGGGAGTACCAGCTGGACTTTAACACCCGCACCCTCACCTATACCCTGTGGAGCGATATGGACCAGCAGGCAGGGGAACCTGGGGCGGAGGACAACAGCTCCGGCAGCAGCCAGGCCCCGGCCTCCCCGCTCTTCCCCGGGGCCCAGGGGGGAAGCGCTGCCAGCAAGACCAAAACCTACCAGGTGCCGGATAACAGCCTGTTCATCAAGGACGTGCACCAGCACTGCCTGGATTACAACGCCCAGCACCCGGATAAGCCGGTGAAGATGGTCTATATCCCCTACAGCGACCCCTCCTTCCTGGCAACCTGGCTGCCGGTGCTGCTGCCCATCATCGCCATGGTGGCCCTGTGGTGGATGATTATGCGCCAGACCCGGGGCACCGGCAACCCCATGGCCTTCGCCAAGGCCAAGGCCAAGCTCCCCACCGACGGCAACCGCGTCACCTTTGACGAGGTGGCAGGGGCCGACGAGGAAAAGGCGGAGCTCCAGGAGATTGTGGAGTTCCTCAAAAACCCGGAGAAGTTCAACGCCCTGGGGGCACGTATCCCCAAAGGCGTGCTGCTGATGGGCCCTCCCGGTACCGGTAAAACGCTGCTGGCCAAGGCGGTGGCGGGGGAGGCCGGGGTGCCCTTCTTCTCCATCTCCGGCTCCGACTTTGTGGAGATGTACGTGGGCGTGGGCGCCTCCCGTGTCCGGGACCTCTTTGAACAGGCCAAGAAGAACGCCCCCAGCATCGTCTTTATTGACGAGATCGACGCCGTGGGCCGCCACAGAGGGGCGGGCCTGGGGGGCGGCCACGACGAGCGG
>JAAWGY010000307.1 GCA_022795575.1 Angelakisella sp.
TTGAAATACACACAGTATTCCTGCGCTTTTTTGGCATCGGCAGTCAAAAAATTTGCTCGCCAATCTGCGCACTTCAGCTATTGGTACAGCTTCTTAAAACGAAAGGTCAATCTCCATATACGGCCTGCCGTTTAGCTCCATCCCTGCCCGGTTGCCCGCCAAAAGCTCGTAATAGCCCTGGGAGCCGATCATGGCCGCGTTATCCCCGCAAAGGGGCAGCTCCGGCAGGTAGAGCTCCCACCCGGCCTCCCGGCAGCCCTCTGCCGCCCGCCGCCGCAGCCAGCTGTTGGCGCTTACTCCCCCGGCAATGGCAATCCTTTTCGCCCCGGTATCCCGGGCCGCGGCCGAAAGCTTGTCCCACAAAATCCCGCTGACCTTACTGCAAAAGCTGGCCGCCAGGTCCTCCGGGCAAAGGGCTTCCCCCTTCTGCGCCGCGTTATGGGCAAGGTTGATGACCGCGGTCTTCAGGCCCGAGAAGCTAAAGTCGTACCGTCCCTCGGTATGGGGTGTTGGCAGGGGGTAGCGCTCCGGGTCCCCCCTGCCGCTGATTCGGTCCAGCTCCACCCCGCCGGGATAGGGCAGTCCTACACTCCGGGCCGCCTTATCAAAGGCTTCCCCTGCTGCGTCGTCCCGGGTGCGCCCCAGGATGCGGTAGCTGGTATAGTCCTCTACCTGGACAATATGGCTATGCCCGCCGGAGACGATGAGGCAGAGGAAGGGCGGCTCCAGCTCCGGGTGGCTGATATAGTTTGCCGCCACATGGCCACGGATATGGTGCACCGGCACCAGGGGCTTGTCTGCGGCCAGGGCCAGTCCTTTTGCAAAGCTTACCCCCACCAGCACCGCCCCGATCAGGCCCGGCGCGGCTGTAACTGCCACCGCGTCCACCTCCGGCAGGGTGGTTCCGCCCTGAGTCAGGGCCAGCTCTGTTACCTCGGTGATGTGTTCGATATGGCGGCGGCTGGCGATCTCCGGCACCACGCCGCCATAGGTTCGGTGCTCTGCCACCTGGGAATGGATGACGGAGGACAGCACCTGCCGTCCGTCCTCCACCACTGCGGCGGCGGTTTCGTCGCAGGTGGATTCGATAGAAAGAAGCTTCATGCCTTTACCCCTCCCGAAAGGATTCCCGATATCCTACTAATGATAATACAAAATGGCTTGGTTGGCAACTGTGGGATGGGGGGTGACGGGTTTGCGGTGGGTTTGGGAAATGCAGCGGCCTGTCCCACAGGTTGTGCCCGCCGGGGCTACCCGGCCGGACACAATCTGCGAGACAGGCCTGCCGCCTTTACACAAGCTTTACGCCATCACGGCGTAGCCAGCCGCGGCCACTGCGCCAAAAAGGGCCTAAGCTCCCCTAAAATGCGCGCCACGCCCCCAGCCCTGGCACTCTCAATGTTCAACGGCATCAGCGGATCATGCAGCGACATCCGCAGCAAAAACCACCCCTCCGCCTCCGTAACCGATACCCGAACCCCCTCGAAGCTGTCCGGAGCAACCCGCCACCCCGGCTGCCCCCCCGCATAGTCAGCCAGCGCCGACAGTACACCCTCCCCGTACCCCCGGAAGTCCTCCCCCGCAATCGCCAACCGGTACTCCGCCGCCTCCGCCGGCTCCTCCAGCCCTTGCAGCAGGTCCCCCAGCTCCTTCCCCTCCCGCCGCAGCAACACCGCCTCAATGATAATTCGTACCGCTAAGTAAGCCCCGTCATCCAGGAAGTAATTCTCCCGCATCGCCCCGTGCCCGCTGGTCTCAATTGCCAGCAAACAGTCCGTCCCCTCCCGGTTTAGCCGGATGCCCTCGTCAATGACATTGCGGTACCCCCGCCGAAAACGCCGGTGCACCAGCCCCAGCCGCTCCCGGAGAAAGACCGCCAGTTGGTCAGACGTCACCGAGTCGGTAACGATGGTGGACCCGGGGGCCTCCCGGGCCACAATGGCGCTCATCAGGGCGATTAGCCGGTTGCGGCAAAACTCCTGCCCGTTTCGGTCCACCGCCCCCGCCCGGTCCACGTCGGTGTCAAAGATAAGCCCCAGGTCACACCCCCCCTCAATCACCGCCTGGCGGATGGAGGCCATGGCAGCCTTATCCTCGGGGTTGGGGATGTGCCCCGGAAAATGACCGTCCGGCTCCAGCAGCACGCTGGCCGAAATATCCGCCCCCAGCGGCTGTAATACCTGCCGGGCAAAAAAGCCTCCTGCCCCGTTGCCGGCGTCCACCGCAATCTTGATCCCCGCCAAGGGCTGCTCCCCCGCCCCAATACCCTGGCAGATAATCCCCCGCAGATGGGCCGAGTAGGCCTCCATCAGGTCAGCCTCAAACCGCCGGTCCGTGTCACCGGCCCCGGCAGCCGGCAGTTCCCCGGCGATGGCCAGCAGCTCCCGGATGTCTGCATTTTCCAGCCCCCCCTGGCGGGTAAAGAATTTAAGGCCGTTGCGGTTCCAGGGCAGATGGCTGGCCGTTACCATCACCGCCCCGTCCCAGCCAAAGCCGGGCAGCACAGTGGACATAAACATGGCCGGTGTGCTGGCCATGGCGCAGTCCCCGCACCGGGCGCCCTCGGCCAGCAGCCCCTCCATTACCCCTGCCGCAATGGCCGGGCCGGAAAGGCGGGAATCCCGCCCCACTCCAACGGTCAGCGCCTGGGGAGAAACGCCCTTTTTTGCCGCCAGCCACCGGGCAAAGGCCCGCGCGATGCCAAAGGCGGCCTCCGGGGTAAGGGTTACAGCCTCCCCCGCTACTCCCGGAAGGGCCACCCCCCGGACGTCGCTGCCGTTTTGAAGCCTTGCGTAATCTGTCATATCCGGTACCTCCGATGCTTTAATAATGATGTACTTATTATACTACAGCTGAAAGGTCTTTGCCAGGGGCTGGATGATTCCAGGGGGTAGGCTTTGGGGCGGGTGGGCCCAAAAGGTGCCTGCCGCCCGCCGGCAAACGCAGCAGCCGCCTGTCCCATAGGCTGTGCCCGCCGGGGCTACCCGGCCGCAGGTCCAGGGCCGCGCAGGCCCTGGTCGCTCCCGCAGGAGCGAAACTCCTCAGGACGGCTATCACAACGGCAGGGCTTGTGTTTTTGGCACAGGCCCTGCTGTTCTGTTGTAGGCCGTCAGGCCGCGGTTTTGGGCAGCTGCTTTTGGGTGAGGATGGGGGCTATTGCGGGTTGGTAGGTGCCTTGCGGGGAAGCGCAAACCGCGGCCGGGGTTAGGGGTAGGGCCTTTCTCCCCAAAACAGCCTGCCGCGCGCCGCAGGCGCTGGAGGCAGGCGCATTTTG
>JAAWGY010000308.1 GCA_022795575.1 Angelakisella sp.
CTGGTAGTCCTTGCAAGCTTCCAGTTTACAGGTTTTCCCTTGGGTTGTCCATTCTTTTTTTCTCCCTTTGTTTTGTTGCACTTAGATTGTATATTCAAGCCCCCGCCGGGCAGGCGGTCAAGGAATATACTTCTTCAGTTACGCATTGCCTGAGAAAGGCCACAAAGAAACCACCACCCTGTCCCCATAAAAAAACGGAGCAACAGAACAACAGACAAAACACCCCCACGCCCTCCGGCGGATTATGATACCCTGCGGGGGGTGTAGTATGGGGTAGGCTTGCTGGTTTGTGGCTATGTTTGGTTGCAGGGCGGGGCTTTTGGGGCCCATCCTCCTAAAATCTCCTCCCTCCCACCACCCCCCGGCAGGGAAAAAGCCCTTTCTTCCGCCCTTTTCCCGCAAACTTCCGCCCCTGCACTGTTGCCCCCCTCCCCGCTTTATGGTACAATTAGTAGGAGAATATCCCCCACCACCCCGCAAGATACCAAAAAGAAAGGAAAGAGCAATGCCGATGGCGACACGAAGCAAGGTAAAGGTGCTGGGTACCACCTATTATATCACTACCTCCGGAAGCGAACAGCAGGTGCGCCATATCGAGGAGCAGATGAACGAGCAGCTGGCCGCCATCCAGGAGCAGCGCCCGAATATCTCTACCCTGGATGCCCTGGTGATCCTCTCCCTGAACCTCATGGACGAAATCACCGACGCCGAATCCTCCACCGACCGGATGCGGGAGCAGCTGAGCCAGTACCTGGAGGACGCCGCCAAAGCCCGGATGGAGCTGGAGGACCAGCGCCGCCAGTGCGACCGGCTGACCCAGGAGCTGGCCGACGAGCGCCGCCTTTGCAGCCAGTTCCGCCAGGAGCTGGAAAAGCAGAAGCGCCAGTTTGACCGGGCACGGATGGAGCTTAGCCGCCTGGGCACGGATGCCGACGAGGACCTGTAGCACCATGAAGGAAAAGAACCCCCCCCGCCCCCGGCTGCTGGCCCCCGCCGGAGGCCGGGAGCAGCTTGTTGCCGCCGTGCGCTGCGGCGCGGACGCCGTCTACCTGGGGGCGGCAGCCTTTAACGCCCGGGCAGGGGCGGAAAACTTTGGCGGCGGCGCCCTAAAGGAGGCCGTCGCTTATTGCCATGGCCGCGGGGTGGAGGTCCACGTTACCCTGAACACCCTGATCGCCGACCGGGAAACCCGCCCCCTGCTGGAGCAGCTAAGGGAGATTGCCCAAAGCGGCGCCGACGCCCTCATCGTCCAGGACCTGGGGGTGGCCCGGCTGGCCCGGGACTGCTGCCCCTCCCTCCCCCTCCACGCCAGCACCCAGCTTTCCATCCACAACGCCGCCGGAGCCCGGGCCATGAAGGCCTTGGGCTTTGGCTGTGTCGTGCTGGCCCGGGAGCTTACCGGGGCGGAGATCTCCGCCATCTACCGGGAGGTGGGGCAGGAGATCGCCCTGGAGACCTTTGTCCACGGGGCCCTGTGCATGAGCCTTTCCGGCCAGTGCTACCTTTCCGCCATGCTGGGGGAGCGCAGCGGCAACCGGGGCCGGTGCGCCCAGCCCTGCCGGCTGGACTTCCGCTCCCCCCAGGGCCGGGAGTTCGCCCTCTCGCTAAAGGACCTCTCCCTCCTCCCCCGGATGGATGAGCTGGCGGCTACCGGGGTATCCTACCTTAAAATTGAGGGGCGGATGAAGCGGCCCGAGTATGTGGCCGCCGCCACCGCCGCCTGCCGCGCCGCCCTGAACGGCCAGCCCTACGACACCGGGGCGCTGCAGGCGGTCTTTTCCCGCAGCGGCTTTACCGACGGCTATTTTACCGGCAGGCGGGATATGTCCATGTTCGGCTGGCGGCGGAAGGAGGATGTCACCGCCGCCGCGGGGGTTTTGAAGGAGCTTGCCCTCACCTACCGGGCAGAAACGCCCCGGGTGCCGGTGGAGATGACGGTGACGCTCCGCCCCGGGGAGCCGGCACGGCTGACCGTTGCGGACGGGGCCCGGACGGTGACGGCATCCGGCCCGGCGCCGGAGGAGGCCCTCCGGCGCCCCACCGACGAGGCCCTTTGCCGCCGCGCCCTGGAAAAGACAGGGGGAACCCCCTTTTGGCTGGAAAAACTGCGGTGCGACATCGCCCCGGGGCTGATGCTGCCGGTATCGGCGCTGAACGCCATGCGCAAGGAGGGGCTGGATGCGCTGCTGGCCCGCCGGGAGACCATCACCCCCCACCCCTGGCAGGAGCCGGAAGGGGATCCCGCCTGCCACCCCAAGCTGCTGAACCTGAAATTCCCCGCCCTGCGGATCCGGGCGGAGCGGGCGGAGCAGCTCTCCGACGAACTGCTGGCGGAGGCGGAGCGGGTGGCGCTGCCGGCGGAGGAGATCGACGCCCACCGGGAGCTCATCCCCCGGGCAGGGGAAAAGCTGATGGCGGAGCTGCCGCTGTTCCTCCCGCCCCGGGAGGAGGCGGGAATGCAGGCGCTGCTGGCCTCCCTGCGGGAGGCGGGGGTGGAATGGGCCCTCTGCGGCGGCCCCGGACAGGTGCGGATGGCCCAAAAGGCCGGGCTGCGGATCTGCGGGGATTACGGCCTTAACGTCCTGAACTCCTACGCCCTGCGGGAGTACCGGGAGGCGGGGGCGGAGGAGATGACCATCTCCTTTGAGAGCAGCCTCCGCCAGGGGGCGGCGCTGGGGGATTACCTCCCCTACGGGGTCATCGGCTACGGGTATCTGCCCCTGATGACCTTCCGGGCCTGCCCGGCCCAGGGGGCCAAGGGGTGCGGCGGGTGCAGCGGCCAGGCCGCCCTCACCGACCGGCTGGGGAAGGACTTCCCGGTGCTCTGCCACCGGCGGCGGTACAGCCAGCTGCTGAACACGGTGCCCCTCTACCTGGGGGATAAGCAGGACGCCCTGGAGGGGTACAGCCATGTGACGCTGCGGTTTACCATCGAAAGCCCGGAGCGGTGCGCCCGGGTGGTCCAGCTGTGGCGGGAGGGGGCCCCCTTCCGGGAGGAGCGCACCAACGGCCTCTGCTTCCGGGAGCTGAAATAGGAGGCTGTGTCCACAACCGCCGCAGGTGGTTGCCCTGCCTTTAGAAGCTGTACCAATAGCCGAAGTGCGCAGATTGGCGAGCAAATTTTTTGACTACCGACGCCAAAAAAGCGCAGGAATACTGTATGTATTTCAAGGTTTTTTGGCAAAGGCAGGCGGAAAATTTGCCGTCAAGATGCGTGCGGCGGCTATTGG
>JAAWGY010000309.1 GCA_022795575.1 Angelakisella sp.
TCCTGGGGAGTTTCGCTCCTGCGGGAGCGACCAGGGCCTGCGCGGCCCTGGACCTGCGGCCCGGTGGCCCGGGCGGGCACAACGTGAGGGACAGGCGGTCTTGCTTCCCATAGGTCCCCTACGCCCACAGCCCCCCTGGTAAATCCCGCCATCCTGTGGTACACTATATTCCATAAGCAACAACTTCTCCCAAAGGAGGCCCCCCCGGATGCTCCAAAACCTTGCCGCCAAGCTGCCACTCCTCTTTGCCTTCGGCATCGCCTTTGCCACCATGCTCGCCGGCATGGCCACCGCCGCCTACCTGCTGTACAGGCTGCTATCCACCCTCCGAAGCCTCACCCTCCCCCCGGAGCAGCGCCAACAGGCCAAACAGGCGGCAAAGCACCCCTTCGCCGGAACCTCCCTCCGTGCCAAAACCGCCTACCTCATCTGCTGCCTGGAGCAAGCCCTCGACGCCTATGGCCTGGACGCAGAGCAGGAGGAGCCAGGCAGCTGGTACCCCGTCCTCCGGCTGCTGTGGGAGCTCCCGGAGCTGCCCGAGGCGTCGTTTGAGGAGTGGCTGGCACAGACAACGGATATCCTCCCCAGCACCCTCCTTGCCCCAGAGCCCCCCACCCAGCCCCTGCCGCCAGAAAAGCAGGAGCCCCCCGCCGCCCGCGCCCTCTACACCAGCGCCGGCTACCGTATGGCCCTCCTGGCCCCCCTGATAGAATTCCCCGTCCGCCTGGTCCGGGAAAACCGGGAAGCCCCCGCCGCCCGCCCGGAGCAGGCCCTGGCCCTCCTGGACGAAGCCATGGAGCTGCTGGAAAGCTATGACGTCCCCCTCCCCGGAGTAAGGAACCGGGACTTCCTCCTGCGCCAGCGCTCCCTCGGGGTGGGGGAGATGTTCGTGGGCCGGCAGTGCTCCGGAATTGTGGGGTGGTAAAACACCCTTTCCCCCATCCACCCCCTACCATTTCCCGGAAAATTGTGTTATACTATATGCTGGGAAATGATAGCAAAAAGAAACGAGAGGAAATCGCCTTGCAGATATCATTGGAGAATGTCACCAAAAGCTTTGGCAGCGACCTGATCTTCTCAGGCGTTACCGCCCGGGTGGAGGACCAGGACCGTATCGGCCTGGTGGGCATCAACGGGGCGGGCAAAACCACCCTGCTGAATATCATCACCGGGGCGCTGGAGCCGGACGGCGGCACCGTTACCCGGGGAAGCAGCCTTTCCATCGGCTACCAGCGCCAGAATGCCGGCCTCCAGAAGGGGAACACCATCCTGATGGAGATGCGCTCCGTCTTCGCCGATGTCTACGCCCTGGAGGAGGAGCTGCAAAAAACAGCGGAGAAAATGTCGGAAAATCCGAAGGATTCCGCCCTGACAGATCGTTATAGAGAGTTGGAGGACCAATTCCTGGCCCGGGACGGCTACCAGACCCAGGTAAAGATTAACACCGTTCTTACCGGTATGGGCTTTGCCGAGCACGGCTTTGAAAAGAGCATCGATAAGCTCAGCGGCGGGGAGCAGACCCGCCTGGCTATCGCAAAGCTGCTGCTGGAGCAGCCCAGCCTGCTGATTCTGGACGAGCCCACCAACCACCTGGATTTTAAGACACTGGGCTGGCTGGAGGAGTACCTCAGCTCCTATAAGGGGGCGCTGCTGGTGGTCTCCCATGACCGGTACTTCCTGGACCGTCTCTGCGGAAAAATATGGGAGATGGAGTACGGCGAGCTTACCGTTTTCCCCGGCAACTACACCCGGTACACCCAGCTGCGGGACGAGCGCAACGCCCGCCAGCAGAAGCTCTACGAGGCCCAGCAGGCGGAGATTGCAAGGCTACAGGACTACGTGGATAAGAACCTGGTCCGGGCCTCCACCACCAAGATGGCCCAAAGCCGCCGCCGGATGATCGAGCGGCTGGAGGCCGAGCCCGCCGAAAAGCCCAAGGCCCGGATGAAGCCCCCCATCATCCACCTGAACGAGTACGCCGCCGAGCCGGTAAAGGATGTGCTGGCGGTGGAGGACCTGACGGTGGCGGTGGGGGAAGGGGAGAGGCGCCGGGTTCTCCTGAGCGGGGTGGAGCTGGCGGTGGAGCGCGGGGACAAAATCGCCGTCATCGGCGGCAACGGCACCGGCAAGAGTACCCTCCTTAAGTGCCTGCTGGGCAACCACCCGGCAAACCCGGAGGCCCGCGTCACCTGGGGCCGGGGGGTGCGCAGCTCCTACTACGACCAGGGCAGCGACCACCTGGACGGCAACCTCACCGTGCTGGATACCCTGTGGGAGGCTTACCCCCGCAGCTACGAGACACCCCTGCGGAATATGCTGGGGGCGGTGGGGCTGAAGGGGGAGGACGTCTTCAAGCGGGTGAGCCAGCTTTCCGGCGGGGAAAAGGCCCGGCTCAAGCTGGCCGTCATCTGCCTTGCCAAGTCCAACCTGCTCATCCTGGACGAGCCCACCAACCACCTGGACCTGGGCACCAAGGAGGTGCTGGAAAAGGCCCTCCTGGAGTTTACCGGCACCCTGATCATGGTCTCCCACGACCGGTACCTGCTGGACCGCATCCCCAACCGGATCATCGAGCTGGCCGACGGCGCGCTGCACCAGTACAAGGGCCGGTATACCGATTACCTCCGCATGGCCTCCGGCAAGCCGGCCCTGCCCCCCAAGCAGGAGCAGGCCCCCGCCCCCCCGGCCCAAACCGGCTACGCCAAGGGCAAGGAGCAGCGCCGGGCCGAGGCCCGGCGCCGCAAGGACTGCGCCGAGGCCGAACGGCTGGTGACGCAGCTGGAGCGGGAGGTGTGGCAGCTGGAACAGCAGATCGCCTCCCCCGAGGCGGCGGCGGATTACCTCCTCCTCCAGGACCTCTGCGCCCAGGCGGAGCAAAAGCGGGACGCCCTCTCCAAGGCGGAGGACCGGTGGCTGGAGCTCTCGGAGCAGTAGCGGCATAGGATTAAGAGCCTATTCAAGATCTCCCAGCACGCCGCCTGAACGGGTATTTTTCCAACGGCCTAAGAGCCGCCTACGGCGGTTGGCCGTTGGACGCACCTGCGGGTGCAGTCCGCCCTGCTGCGTTACTGCGCCCGCGGGCGCGTCCAGGCGCAACCGCTGTAGGCGGCTCTTAGCGCCTGGAAAAAATCTTGCAATACAGCAAGTATTCTGCGAAGCAGACGTGCCCGAAGGGCTCCGAGGTTTTTTGCCTTGCAGGACGAAAAAATACCCGTCCATTCGGCGCACC
>JAAWGY010000310.1 GCA_022795575.1 Angelakisella sp.
GGGGAGTTTCGCTCCTGCGGGAGCGACCAGGGCCTGCGCGGCCCTGGACCTGCGGCCCGGTAGCCCGGGCGGGCACAACCTGTGGGACAGGCCGCTGCGCTAAAATCAACCCTCCCGTCCCCGATTCTTCTTTGCCAAAAACCGCCGGTGGAACCAAATACCCCCCAGCCCCAACAGTCCAGTAAAAGCAAATATCCCCAGCGTAAGCCCCAAATTGTTCTCTGCAAAGCTGGCCCCCGCCCAGGTAGAGGTAATCACCGACGGAATCCTGGCCAGCGTAGAAAGCAGCAAAAACCGCCCCAAAGGCAAAGGACTAAGCCCGCAAACATAAATCAGGATGTCCTTTGGCGTCCCAGGAATAAAGTAAAGCAGAAAAACAATCCCCTCCAGCCTCGCCTCATCCTGCAAAAAACGATATTCCCGCAGCTGCCGCCCCAAGGAGGTCCGCTCAAAGGCAGCCCGCCCCTTCTTGCGCACCACTAAGAAAACCGCCGCCGAACCAGCCAAGCACCCCAAAAGGCAAAGAGCCAGCCCCCCAAAAGCACCATACATCGCCCCCGCCGCCAACTCGATGGGCTCCCCCGGGATAATGGCAATGACGATCTGTAGGATCTGGATCCCCAGCAGCGCCAGCACCCCCCAAACCCCCATCCCCGCCACCTGCTCCTGGAGCCAAAGCCCAAACTCCGGCTGTAGCATCCAGCGGATCAGCGGCAAACAGGCCAAACAGAGGATCAGGAAAAAAACCGCCCCCGCCCCCAAAAGAACCCACCGCCCCCGCTTTTCCTTCTCTCTTTTTTGCTCTTCCATCGCTGTTTTTTCCTTTCCGGACTATATTTTGTCACAATTTTCGTGTACAATAGGAGGATAAGCTCGCTTCTATGATGCTTATCATACGACAAACCCCCGGGAAATACTACAAACAGTCTGTAAACTTTGTGGAGGTGCAGCATGGTTCTTGACAGCGAATACCCCATCTGCGAGTTTGATACCGGCAGAGACCCCCTGATTCGCCCCGCCGATTTCCTCGCAAAAACCCTCCCGGAAAAATGTGTCATCACCTTTTTCCGCAGGGAGCTGGAGGAGCTGGTCCGGGAAAATCAGCTGCCGGTGCTTGACCGTCTGCATTCGGAGGTGCTGGATATCCCCGTCTACGGGTACCCCCTGGTGTCGGAGACCATCGCCGTTACCATGCCCTTCTGCACCGCCCCGGGGGCGGCGTCTACCATCGAGGAGCTCCACGCCATGGGTTGCGGGCGCTTTCTCGTCTGCGGTGGCGCCGGCGCCCTCCGGGGGGAGCTTTCCCTGGGGGAGATCGTCGTCCCCACCGCCGCCGTCCGGGACGAGGGCACCTCCTACCACTACCTTCCCCCCTCCCGGGAGGTGGAATGCCACCCGGAGGCGTTGGCCTGCCTTCTCTCCGGACTGGAAAGGATGGGCCTGCCCTTCACTACAGGCAAAACCTGGACCACCGACGCCATCTACCGGGAAACGCCGGACCTGATCCGCCGGCGGCGCCAGGAGGGCTGCGTTACGGTGGAGATGGAAGCGGCCGCCTTTTTCGCGGTATCCAAATACTATGATATCCCCCTGGCGCAGCTTCTTTATGCAGGGGATGATGTCAGTGGCGAAGCATGGGACGCCAGGGGCTGGGACCGGCAGAAAAACGTCCGGGCCAACCTGATCCAGACGGCCATCGACCTCATCCGCGATTTTTAGAAGCTGTACCGATGGCCGAAGCGTGCAGCTTGGCAAGCAAATTTTTCCGACTCGCCAAGAGCCGCCTATGGCGGTTGAGCGCCGGATTCGCCTGGGGGCGCAATCGTATGCCGACGCCAAAAGACGCTGGAACACGGCAGGTCTTTCAAGTTTTTTGGCAAAGGCAGGCGGAAAATTTGCCATCAAGCTGCTTGCGGCGGCTATTGGTACGGCTTTTTAGCGGCAGATTGTGTAACGGCTCTGACAGAAGGAGGCAAGATCCGCTATGGAATACAAAGCATTCACCGAGGGGGTGCGCCCGGGCAGCGTCACCACCAGCCACGAGGTAATGATTCTGATCTGCTACCTGATTGATCGGGCGGGACAGCCGGTTTCCTTCCAGGAGCTCAATGCCGCCTTGCAGAGCCAGGAGCTGGTCAACTACTTCCAGTTTGCCGAGACGATGGAAAGCCTCCGCCGCTCCGGCCACATCCGCCAGGAGGAGTACCAGGGGGAGCAGTGCTATACCCTTACCCCCTTGGGCAAGGGGGTTTCGGACACCTTCGAGGCCGGCCTGCCCCCTGCGGTGCGGCAGCGGGCCACAGAGGCCCTGGAGCGGATCCTCACCCTGGTACGCCGCCAGCGGGAAAACCGGGTAGAGATCCGCCAGGCGGCGGACGGGTGGCTCATCACCCTTACCATCCCGGACATTGGCAGCGACCTTCTTTCCCTCACCATCTTCATGCCCACACAGCAGGAATGCGAAGCGATACGCCGGCGTTTTCTCAACGACCCCATGCTTACCTACAAGGGGGTGTTTGCGCTCCTTACCGGGGACACCGACACGGTAGGGGAGCTGGTTTCCCGCCAGCCGGATCTTTTCCAAGACTACAGCCCGTCCTGACGGGACCAAAAGGAGGACACCCTATGACAAAATCCATCATTACGTTGATACTCACCTTTTACTCGGCGGCCCGGGTATCCGCCATTGCCTACTACCTATATTACCAGATAGAAAAGCTCCCGATGGGGGTACTGCTGATTACCTCGGCCTGCTGCCTGGTTTGTTTTGGGGCGGCGGTGGCGCATTACAAGGGGCGGCTGATGGGCAAGACGCTAAAAAGCGTGCTGATGCTGGTGGCTGCGGCGGCTTTGGCGAATATGCTGATTCTTTTTTTGAACCCGGTGAACGACTTGGCGAATTTGGATTTGCTGATTACCGGGACCCTGCTGGACATTGTTTTTTACCTGGGGGTGCTTAGCCTGCGGTTGCCGGACAGTTCCTCCGAAAGAGGGCAGCGCAGGGGGAAGGGGGAGCGATCTTCTCCCCCAGAGGAGGCGGAGCTGGACCAGCTGGTGGAGCAGATTGGGGAGGAGCAGGGATAAGGCAGCGGCCTGTCCCACAGGTTATGCCCGCCGGGGCTTCCCGGCCGCAGGTCCAGGGCCGCGCAGGCCCTGAAGGCGCAGGGACCTTCTGCGGAAGGTCCGGGGAGCCTTCGGCTCCGCTGCGCCTCACGGGGGAAC
>JAAWGY010000311.1 GCA_022795575.1 Angelakisella sp.
AATGCTCGGAATCCACCAAGGATTCCTTGCGCTTTTCTCCTTGCAATCCCCCTCCCCCTGGGAAAAATCCGGGCACTTCGACTTTAGGGACACGCCTTAAGAAAAACCGCGCCGATTATTTTACCGCCACGGCCTCGATCTCCACCCGGGCGCCCTTGGGCAGCGCGGCCACCTGGAAGGCGGCGCGGGCGGGATAGGGGGCGGAGAAGAACTCGCCGTACACCTCGTTCATGGCGGCAAAATCGGCGATATCGGCCAGCAGGACGGTGGTTTTAACCACGTCCTTCATCCCCATCCCCTGGGCGGCCAGAATGGCCTCCACGTTCTGGAGGGAACGGCGGGTCTGGCTGGCGATGTCCGGGCCGGCAAACTCCCCGGTGGCGGGGTCGATGGGCAGCTGGCCGGATACATATGCGGTGTTCCCCGCCGCAATCCCCTGGGAATACGGGCCGATTGCGGCAGGAGCTCCACTGGTTTGGATAGGCTGGTTGGACATGGAAGAACACTCCTTTCAGTTTTGGGGGGAACCAACGAAGACGGCGGTTCCCTTTTGGTATTATACAACCTTTTGGCAGCAAAGTAAACCATCCTTTTCCTTTGTCCGGGTGTGTTCGGCAAAAACCGGCGCAGGCCCCTGCAAGGACAGGCCCTTGCCCCGGAGGAATTCTGCCGCCCCCCTACCCATTCCCCGCCAAATGCACTATAATAGTACCTGTACCCCAACAAAGGAGGGCTCGCCATGGAACCGCAGACGCTGGAGCACATCGAGGGCACCATTGAGGATATCGTATACCACAACGAGGAAACCACCTTTACCGTCCTGGAGGTATCGGTGGAGGAGGAGCTGGTGACGGTGGTGGGACAGACCACCGGCGTGGCCGAGGGGGAGGAGATCTCCGCCGAGGGGAATTATACCGTCCACCCCAAGTACGGCCAGCAGTTTAAGGCCCAGGTGATCCAGCGCACCCTCCCCACCACCGCTAACGCCATCCTAAAGTACCTGTCCTCCCGGGCCATCAAGGGGGTGGGGCCGGCCTTTGCCCGGCGGCTGGTGGAGCGCTTTGGCGACCAGACGCTGGAGGTGATGGAGCGGGAGCCCCGGCGGCTCACCGAGGTTCGGGGCATCTCGGAGGAAAAGGCCAAGGCCATCGGGGAGGAATTCGCCCGGCTCTTTGGCATCCGGTCGGTGATGCTCTTCCTCACCGGCTGCGGCCTCCCCCCCGCCACCGCCATCCGGGTTTGGAAGCGGTGGGGCGGCCCCGCCCCGGAGCTGATCCGGGAGAACCCGTACATCCTCTGCTGCGACGACATCGGCCTGGACTTTGAATCCGCCGACCAGCTGGCCACCCGCTTTGAGCTCCCCCCCGACAGCCCCAAGCGGCTTTTTGCCGGCATCCGGTGGATCCTGCGCCACAACAGCCGCCAAGGCCACACCTGCCTCCCCCGCCGCACCCTGGAGGATTTCGCCGCGCCCTACCTGGATATCTCCCGGGAGCAGGTGCTGGACACCATCCGGGAGATGGAGGAGGCGGAGGAGCTGATCGACTACACCGCCGGGGGCCGCAGCTGCCTCTACCTGCCGGAGCTATACGCCGCCGAAACCACGGTGGCCGGCCGCATTGCCCTGATGCTCCAGCTGGCCCCGCCCCCCAGCCGGGACTGGTCGGCGGAGATTGACGGGCTGGAGCAGCTTCTGGGCATCCAATACGGGGGCCAGCAGCGCCGGGCCATCCGGGAGGCGATGGAAAACCCCATCTTCATCCTAACCGGGGGCCCCGGCACCGGCAAAACCACCACCCTTAACGGCATCCTGACACTGCTGGAGGGGGAGGGGATGAAGGTGGCCCTGACCGCCCCCACCGGCCGGGCGGCCAAGCGGATGACTGAAGTCACCGGCCGGGAGGCCAAGACCATCCACCGCCTGCTGGAGGTGGAGCCCTTCCGGGACGAGCTCACCTTTAAGCGCAACGAAAAAAATCCCATCCCGGCCGACGCCGTCATCGTCGACGAGATGAGTATGGTGGACACCCTGATCATGGAATCCCTCTTCCGGGGGATGCGCCTTGCCTGCAAGCTGATCCTGGTGGGGGACAGCGACCAGCTGCCCTCGGTGGCGGCGGGGAACATCTTAGGGGACCTGATCGCCAGCGGCTGCGTCCCCACCGTCCACCTGGACGAGGTGTTCCGCCAGGCCGCCGAAAGCCTGATTGTGGTAAACGCCCACGCCATCGTCAGCGGCCAGCTGCCCCAGCTGGACCGCAAGGACAGCGACTTCTTCTTCCTCCCCCGGAAAAGCCCCCAGGAGGTACAGCTCCTAACGGCGGACCTCTGCGCCCGCCGCCTGCCGGCCAGCTACGGCTTCCGGCCCCTTTGGGACATCCAGGTAATCACCCCGATGAAGCAGGGGCCCCTGGGCACCCGGGAGCTGAACCGGGTCCTCCAGGAGCGGCTGAACCCCCCCGACCAGCGCAAAAGCGAATTCACCGCCCTGGGCCGCACCCTGCGGGAGGGGGACAAGGTGATGCAGGTGCGCAACAACTACGACATCCTGTGGAAGGACGACCAGGGGGAGGAGGGGGAGGGCATCTTCAACGGGGACATCGGCATCATCGAGATGATCGACCCGCCCTCCAAGACCATTTTGGTCCGCTTTGACGAGATTGTGGCCCCCTACAACTTCGATAACGCCGACCAGCTGGAGCACGCCTACGCCATCACCATCCACAAGAGCCAGGGGAGCGAGTTTGAGGCGGTGGTGATGCCGCTGATGGGGGAGCACAGTATGCTCCACTACCGCAACCTGCTGTACACCGGTGTTACCCGGGCCCGCCGGCTGCTGGTGATGGCCGGGGAGAAGGGGACGGTGGGCCGGATGGTGAAGAATAACCGCAGGACTAAGCGGTATACCTGTTTGCGGGCGATGCTGGCGGAGGCTGTGGGGGGGTGAGATGGGGGTGTTTTGTGGTTTTGGGCGAGGCGGGGGACGGCAGGCTGCCGCGACAAATTGGAACGCTCCTGCAAAATGTATTTTGAGCTGTAATGTATAAGAACCTGTATTCATAACCGGATGATGCAGGCAGGACAAGGGATTTTCCCGCCCTGCAAGGCAAAAAACCTTGCAATACTTGGTGTATTGCAAGGTTTTTTCCAGGCGCTAAGAGCCGCCTGCGGCGGTTGCGCCTGGACGCGCCTGCGGGCGCAGTAACGCGGCAGGGCG